>JBBQCQ010000056.1:0-11044 GCA_038318835.1 Gemmatales bacterium
GGAGCTTTTGGATGAGGCGATCACGTCCGGCGTGGAAGCGGCGAATGCCGAACTGCAGGAAATCTTGCTGCCGGTGATCGACGGCTTCCCCGACGAGTTGCCGGCCTCCGCGAATGCGGCGGCGGTGTTCCGCGAACTCGACCGGGCACTGGCGGCCCTCACGAAGTTGGACTTCTCGGCCATCCCGCTGACGCCGGATGTCATTCACTCCCGCCCGTACTTGCACAAGCAAGTCGTGGTCGTGGTCGGCGGCCGACTCCGCCCACTGGAGAAGCAGTATCTGGAGCAGACGTTCGAGCCGGCGGAGTTGGCATGGGTGAACGGCAATGCCCCCGCCCCCGGCCCGACGCTGGAATCGCTCATCGCCCGCCCGTCCACGACGCTGGTCCTGTACGCCGTGCGCTGGGCCAGCGTCGAGTTCCCAGAGGTGCAGAAAGTTTGCGCCGCCCACTCGAAGTGGCTGGTTCGCCTGCCCGGCGGCTACCACCCGAACGCGGTAGCCCGGCAACTCCTCCGGCAGAACGCGGCCCGCGTTCCATCGAACTGACGGCTTGAATCGGTCATCCTCGCGTTGACGCCCGTCCGAAGCGGGTGGTATCGTTGCGGCTCTCTACGCGAGGGCGACGATGTACGGTCTGCGACTTTCTTCCCCATCCATTCCCGGCCCGACCCCCAACCCGCGCCGTGAGTCGTGGCACCGCGTCGTCGAGTGGGCCTTATTCCTGACTGCGGTCGTCATCTTCGCCGCGACGGCCTGGGGCCGCATCCGCACGACCGGTCCCGCGACGCTCGCGGGGCTGACCTTCCTGGCTGCCCTCGCCCGCACCCTCAATCGCCGCACCGCGACCCGCCGACTGACCGTGCTGCTGTTGGCGTTCGTCGCCGCGTTTCTCATTCGTAACCACGCCGCGAGCCTGATCGCGCACCGCGTCGGCCGGTTCACCCTGCTGAGCGGCCTCGGCATCACGGCGATGCTCTCGGTGCCGTCGGCGGTCATCGCGTGGCTAGCGCGGCTCCAGGCCAACCTCCGGGAATCGCCGAACGACCGCCGTGCGGTGGCCATCGCGGTCCTCGCGATTCTGCTGCCGACTGCGTTCCTGTACGGAAACTCGACCATTCACGTCTGGACCGGCGACACGATGCCGGTGGTGCCGACGGTGGTGCAGATGGCCCAGACCGGCAGCCGGGAACTGTCGTCGTTCGTGCCGCCGTCCGGGCTGTACCGCTGGGACGTGTGCGGCCCCGGCCGGCCGTACTTCGTTCGCGAAGTGCCGGGCGGGCCGGGTGTCTACTCGACCTACCCGGCCGGCATGGAGGTGTTCGCGTGGCCGGGGGTTCTCGCCGCGTCGGCCCTCGGCCTGGACATCCGCGATGACAAACTTCATTTGCGAATCGAGAAGCTATCCGCGTCGGTGCTCACCGGCGTCTCGCTGGCGATGTTCTTCCTGATCGCGATGCACTTCGGCTCGCTGGCTGGTGCGTTCACGGTAACGTGGCTCCTCGCGACGGGGTCGGTGTTCTCGTCCACGCTCGGCATGTTGCTCTGGCAGCAGGGCGGCACCGTCTTCTGGATGCTGCTCGCGCTCCTGGTCGAGTTCCGCACGCAGGGCCGACCCGGCTGGAAGGGACTACTCGTGCAGACTCTCGCGTGCGGGTGGATTCTCGCCTGTCGGCCGTCGGCGGTGACGTTCGTGGTGCCGTTCGGCCTCTGGGTTCTCGCCCGCGACTGGCGACGTGGCCTGCTGTTGCCGTTGTTGTCCGTGCTGTGCTACCTGCCGTGGGGCGTGATGTACTGGACGCTGTACCGCAACCCATTCGGCCCCGCGATGGGCTTCCTGAACGAGACGTGGTTCCCCGGCGAGTTCCTCCTCGGTGTGCTCGCATCGCCTGGCCGCGGGCTGTTCGTCTTCCAGCCGTGCCTGCTGCTGCTCGCGCTCCGGCTATGGCCGGCGGCACGGGCTGGTGAGATGGGCGTGGTCCGCGGGTGGACGCCGTTCGCCCTCAGCATGGTCGCCCTGCACCTGTTGCTGATTGCATCGTGGCCGGTCTGGTGGGGCGGGTTCTGCTACGGCTCGCGACTCATTGCCGAGGTCGTGCCGATCCTGGCTCTATTCCTGGTCGCCCCCGTTGGCTGGCTGCTGTCGCGCCGCGAAGGGTGGATCGCGATTGCCGTGCTCGGTCTGTTGGGGTTCGCGATTCATGTGCCGTGCCTGTACTATGATGCCTGGCTGTGGAATGCGCTGCCGATCTCGGCGGACGCGAACCCGTGGCGGCTCTGGGACTTCGCCCACCCGCCATTCCTGTACGGCCTCGTCCCGAACCCGTAGGGCACTCCCATGGCCCGCGACAAACCTCGCCCGCCGGTCGCCAAGCTGCACGAACTCGTGCCCGGCACCACGGCCGTGGACTTCTTCGCCCTGCTCGCGGAGAAGAAGAAAAGCACGACCCGCGACGGTAAGCCGTTCTTCACCTGCCGCTTCCGCGACCACCGGCGGACGGTCAGTTGCGTGGTCTGGGCTGACGCGTCGCTGTTCGCCGAGTGCGAACAAACCTGGCAGCCCGGCATCATCTATAAAGTGCGTGGCGTCTTCGGCGAACACGAGAAGTACGGCCCGCAGATCGACGTCGTGCGACTCCGACCGGCCACATCGGCGGACAAGGACGACGGATACCACGAAGCCGACTTCATCGAGCGGTCGCGGTTCGATTCAGACGTGATGTTCGCCGAGTTGAAGACGCTTGTGCGAGAGGAACTTCGCGACGAACCACTGAAGGTACTCGTGGATGGCCTGCTCGACACGCACGCCGAGAGCTTGAAGAAACTACCCGCCACGGTCCGGCACTTCTACCCATTCCCCGGCGGCTGGCTCGAACACGTGCTCAACGTCACGCGGAACTGTTGCTGGCTGGCGGATCGGTACGCGGAGCGTTACCCGGACCTGAAGCCGTTCAACCGCGATCTCGTGATTGCTGGGGCGATCCTGCACGACATCGGCCGCGTGGCGGAGTTCACCATGACGCTGCCGACGCTGCCACCGGAACAAACAGTGGCCGGCCACCTGTTCGGCCACATTCAGTTGTCGCGCGACCTGGTTCGCGACGCGGCCCGCGGGGTGCCCGATCTGAATGCCGAGTTAGTGCAGTTGTTGGAGCACGTGATTCTGGCGCACCTTACGCGGCCGGAATGGGGTTCGCCGCGGCTACCGATGATTCCGGAAGTCTTGATCCTGCACCACTCCGACGATCTGGACGCGAAGTTTGAAATGTACGCCCGCCATCTCGTGCGAGACGTGGGCGAAGGTGTGGTGACGGAACGCGACCCGATCCTGATCAAGCCGCTCTTGAAACAGCGGACGGTCTGAGCGAAGGGCCAGCAGGTTTTCAGCCGCGGAGCGGCGGCAGTCGTTAGCCAGGGGCGTCAGCCCCTGGAACCAGCTCAAGACCTCGTTACCGAACAATCAAGCCCGTGGACGGGTTGTAGCGGGTTCCCGTGAACGGGTTCACGTATACGCCGCTGCCGGGCACGTAGGTGCCCCATGCGGTGATCGACCCAGTCCCCGGCACTTGGTAAAAGGTGCCTTCGCGGGTCAGGGCCACGCCCTTGTACGGCTTCAAAATCGTCCCGCTCACCGGGTTGATGGCCGTCGTGCGGTTCACGGCGACGAACCCGCCAACTTCTTGCTGAACCGACGGCGGATTGAACTGGTTCACGCCGAGGTTGTTGAACTGATTCACACCGAAGTTCTGATACCCGAAGTTGTTGAAAGAGTACGCCGGGTAGAGACTCGGGTTGAAGATCGTCGCCGAGTTGTACTGCACCGCGTAATTGAAGTACGTCGCTGGGGTGACGTAACTGGTGTACGGGTTCCGGTAGCGTGCCCACGGGTTGTAGACGGTGGGGAAGTTCGTCAACCCAGACGGCGGGTAGTAGCCGCCGTAGCCGTAGGGGTTGTTGAACTGAGCTGACGCGGTGTTCGTGGCGGACGCCACGCCGAAGACGGTCAGCAAACAAAGAATGAGGCGTCGCATGGTCGTTCCCTCCGAACTCCTACCCTGCATTGTCAACGCAATTCGCGGGCCGGCGTTGGTCTAACAGGGAGTACAGTTCCGAATTCGCGCCTCTAACGCCGAACTTTAGGAAACTTGCGTCGATTCCACAAAATCGGACGAACTTCATTTCGCGAGCGGTTTGACGAACTTGAGGCGAACGGCACATCGCAGAACCTGCCCGTCGCCGCGCAGGATCACTTCGCCGCGGTCGAGCACGTTCAGGACGTCGGCGAAGTTCGCGAACTCCTTGCGGACCTCTTCGAGAGGCCGGTCTTGCTGGTCCGCGGCCCACTCGGCAATGGCCTTCCCGTGCTCGCCGAGGTAAGCGTGAAGGGCTGCCCCGGAGACCCGTAGGACGACCGTTTCTTCGGGGGGCATCTTCGGGGCGACGGGCTTACGGAACGCTTCCACCTGTTCGGGCGACGACGCGACCACGAGGTGTCCGTGAGTCAGGCCAAAGGCAGGGCGGACGCCGGGCGGGAAGATTGCAGGGTTCGTAAAGACGGTCACATCCGGCCCGTCGGCCTTACGCTCGATGCGAGATTCGATCTGGTCGTCATGCTCGCGGTTGTAGCTGAACTGAGCGAGTTGCGTGTAGAAGGTGGCCGTCTTCGCGACTGCACTCCGCACGGCCGGGTCGTCGGCCACACCGACGGCGAGGGTCGCGGCGGGGAACCACGATTTCCCTTGCGGCCGCGTGACCCACACGCCCCAGTCGGGGCCGACACCGGCGAGCAGGGCCGGGACGTTCCCCTTGCCGATAATCGCGCCGAACGCCCTTTCGACATCTTGACGAACCGTGGCCCGCTCCTCGGGCGGGGTGAACGACAGCACCGCATCGAGAATCTGGCGGCCCGTGGACCGGGCCGCGAGTGCAACCAGAGCATCTTCGGGAATGACCTGCCACATCGTCGCCGACCGCGGCCGAGCGTGCAAGAGCGTTCTCCACTCGTCGGGCATGGCCTCGGCCCGGTAGGCGGCCGCGAAACCGAGTTCCAGGTCTTTCTCGGCATCGAGATAGACCGCGACGTTGTCGAGGGCCGCCCAGATTTGTGCAACCTGTCGGCGAGCCGCCTTTTCACTCGCCGACCCGGCCGCCGTGACGTGAGCCTGCACCTCGGCGTCGAGCTTCCGTGGGTTAAACCAGCAGAAGAGGAAGGAATTTTGCACCCCCAGTTGCTCGATAGCTTTCACCACCGGCGACAGGGTCAAAGTCGGATCGCGCTGCCGGTCGATGACGGCGTGAATCGACGCTTCCTGGGCGGCAAACACGAACAGTCCGTCGTCCAGTAGGTAGAACTCACTGCGGTCGTCGGCCTTCATCCGCTGGAAGTACGCCTGCCCGTGGTGGGTCCGTTTCTCGACCGAGGTAAGCTCTTTGGTCGTCTTCTGCACGGTGTTGAGCTTATCGACGAGCTTCGAGAGCTTGGCCGGATCACGGGCCTTGAGCATCACGCAGCCTTGCTCCGCCTCGGGTTTGCCAATGGGACCGGGCTGATAGGTCAGCACCACGGCATCGCCGAAGATGTCGTCCCGCAGGTCGGTGAGTGTCACGTCGAAGAACGTCGAGAAGAGCGTCTCCACGTCTTTGAGCTTTTGCATTTCGGGGGCGGCCCCGAGGGCGGGGCGGTACTTTTCGCTCACCCACGCGGCCAGCGGCGAGGCGGACACAACCTTCGATCGCTCGCGCACGCCCTGCACGACCAGGCAAATGGCCGTGTCGGTCGGCACGAGCCGCAAGAGTTCGTCGCGGGGGGCGGTCGCCGGCTGCGCGGCCAGCGGGAGTGCCACGGCGAGCAGGACGACGGCGGTCACGAGCGTTCGCATACTCGCCTCAAGACTTCTGTTGCGGAAGGGACGCGAAGCCGCCCACGTCGCGGATGAACAGATTGAGCGCCCGCTTGGCCGTATTCGTGATCGGTTGCACCGGCGAGGCAGACGGCACTACCACGGGCGAAGCTGAGATCGGTATCGGCAAAGGCCGGGGGGTGTCGAGGCTGGCGAACAGGTTCCGGGCAGGCGACAGCGATTCCTGCGTGGCCCGGCGGGTGAGCGACACCACGGCCGAACCCGCATCGGCGAACGATCGGCCAACGGAAGGCGGGGCCGCGTTCGGCAGCGAGGGCGACTTCACCACCATCGCCGGCCGATCCGCCGTCCGGTTGTGGATTGCAAGGAACGCCACGACCACGGCGGCGGCGAGCGACGCCATGGCGATGCGAACCGACCGGCGGACGTCAGAGCGTCGGCGCTCCGCGACGACGGCCGGGAGGACTCGAGTCGCGAAGCCGGGGGGCGGCTCGATTGGCGGAAGGGCTTGCAAGCCCGCCAGCATCGCAACGACCGTCGCGGCCGATTCCCGGCAAGTCGGGCAGACCTCCACGTGAGGCACGGCGAGGGCGGCGGGCGGCAGATCGCCATCGAGCACGCGATGGATAGCGTCCTCGAATTGCTCGCAGCTGGTCAGGGTTTCGTTCATGGCGGCGGTCAGCCCGTTACCGGGAGTGTGTGTTCGGGGACTTTCTTCGGGGTCGGTTCGGTCGGCGGCACCAAGCCGCGGCGCTTCAGGCGGGTCAAGATTTCCGTACGTGCCCGGTGCAGCCACGTCTTGATCGTGCCGACGGGGCGGTCGATCGTGGCCGAGATTTCCTCGTAGGACTGCCCATGTTCGTGGAACAGCACAAAGACTTCCCGATAGTCGGCCCGCATCTCGTCCACGGCCGTGCGGATTTCCGCCGTTAGCTCGTGCGTGTCGTCTTCCGGCTTCTGGCTGGCCGTCTCGTTAAGGTGATCGACCAGTTCCGGCCGTCGCACCCGCTTGGCCATCGCCGTCCGGCAGCGGTTGATCGTGATGCCAAGAATCCACGGCCGCAGTTGGCGAGTGGCGTCCCACCGATTCAAGCTGCGGAAGACCCGCACGAACACTTCCTGGGCCACGTCTTCCGCGTCCTGGGAGTGCCGGAGCAATCGCACGCAGACACCGAACACATCGTTCTGGAATCGTTCCACGAGCACGCGCATGGCGGCCGACTCGCCGAGCAGGCAACGGCTGACCAATTCGGCATCACTGTCCGCGGTCACGTTCAACCTCTCACGAATCGTACCCCGACCGGGGGAGAAAGGTTTCGCGACGGGTCATTCGTTCGACAACAGCCGAAATTGGGGGGATTTATCGCACGGTTCGTTCGTGAGCTTCGCGGAGCAGGTCAAGCACTTGCTTCACCGATGCCTCCGGGAGCGTCTTGCCGGCCTTCTCCAGCCCCTCGCTGAAGCGAATGGCCGTCTCCTGCATCTGCTCGTGGGTTTCCTTCGAGCCGCCGAGCAGGAGCATCTCCGGCGACCGGGTGATGCGCTTCTCGCCGTCCGGGTTGTCTAGCCCGACGCCGACGATGCCCTGAACCCGGCTTTTGGGCGTCCGCTTCCGCGGCGAGTTCTTCGCCATAATGGGTCAATCTCCCAGGGGGTCGGTGGGTACCACCATTCTATCGCGGCTGGCCAGGGGCGGGTAATTCGTTTCCTGTGAGGCCCTTGCTTGCATCTCGCGGACGGCACGGGTAAGATCAGCTTAAAGTTTCCCCGAATTGCTCACGGTCGTCGTGTTCCCCACAAGCGACCGCGTTTTTATCCCCGGTAGAGCCATGCCCACGCTTAAACTCATCAAAGCACCGGGAATGACCGGCCCCGGCCAGAGTTACGCCCTGGCGGCCGACGAAGTCGTCCTCGGCCGCGAGGACGTGTGCGGGATTGTGGTCCCCAACCACGCGGTCAGCCGCAAGCACGCCCGCATCATTTGCTCGAACGGCAACTTTTACATCGAAGACCTGAAAAGCCGCAACAAGACGCTCGTCAACAACCGCGAAATCACCGAACGGCACGCGCTCAAGCACGATGACCGGATCAAGATTTGCGACTTCCAGTATCTGTATCAGGACGACAAGCCGCAGGCCCCGAAGAAGCAGACGATCCCGGACGAGTACAAGCCGCTAATCGGCACGCTGGAAGACACGCAGGAGGAAGACCTCAAGAACGAGACCAGCAGCATCGAACACATGGTCACGGCCAAAGGGTCGGATAGCGACCTGCTGAACCTTCAACCGAAGGACATGCTCCGCGCACTGCTCGAAATCAGTATCAGTCTGTCGAAGACGCTCGAGCTCGACGCCATTTTATCGACGATCGCCGAGACGAGCTTCACCGTCTTCCGCCAGGCCGATCGGTGCTTCATCATTTTGGCCGAGGATGGGAAGCTTATCCCGAAGATCGTGAAGGTTCGCCGGCAGGGCAGTCAGGACGACCACCGGTTCAGCAAGACAATCGTGCGGAAGTGCATGGAGTCGCAGACGGCCTACCTGAGCGAAGACGCATCGTCCGACTCGGCCATGGGGGCTGCCCAGTCGATTGCCGAGTTCCGCATCCGGTCGGTGATGTGCGTGCCGCTGACGAACGCCGACGGCGTGCCCATCGGCGCGATGCAACTGGACACCCAGGACCGCGGCAAGAAGTTCCGCAAGGACGACCTGAACCTGCTCTTGATCGTCGCCAACCTCGCGGCCGTCGCCATCGAGAAGGCGAACCTGCACGAAAACATGATGGCTCGCGAGAAACTCCAGAAGGAGATCGAGATCGCCCGCCAGGTGCAACTCGATTTCCTGCCGCGAACGATGCCGATCCTCGCCGGGTACGAGTTTTTCAGCGATTACAGCGCCGCCCAGACGGTTGGCGGCGACTACTACACGTTCATCCCGCTGCCCGATGGCCGCATCGCTATCCTGCTCGGAGACGTGGCCGGGAAGGGCGTGCCGGCCGCCCTACTGATGGCGAAACTCAGCGCGGAAGCCCGGTATTGCATGCTGACGCAGCCGGACGTGCCGAAGGCGATCTCGATGCTCAGCGATTTGCTTATCCACGGCGGCATCGGGCACCGATTCGTGACGATGGCGGCCCTCGTGCTCAACCCGCTCACGCACAAGGTGACGATCGTCAACGCCGGCCACCTGAACCCGATGCGGTATCGGGTAGCCGACCGAACCTTCGTGGAAGTCATCACCAACGACCAATGCGGCCTGCCCCTCGGGATCGTCGAGGCATACCCCTACGAGGCCATCGAAATCAGCCTGGAACCGGGCGACAACCTCGTCCTGTTCACCGACGGCGTGACCGACGCCATGTCGCCGAGCGAAGAGATGTTCGGGTACGAGGGGCTGAGCCTGACCCTGACGAAAGCTCCCCCGGCCGGCCCGGCCGACCGGCCGAAGTCGCTCGGCGACCGACTGGTGAAGGCCGTGCGACTGCACGCCAATGGCCGGCCGCAGAACGACGACATTGCCGTCGTCTGCGTCGGCCGCCTGACCGAAACCGCGACCCCCACAGGGCCGCACCCAACGGCCGGCGGGGCACGTGCCACGGTCGAGTACGGATGATACCTTTTCGACGGACCGCGGAGGCCGACCGATGAGCAACACTGCCACGCTGCCGGAACTCGAGGCCGCGAGCGAACAGAAGACACGCCGGCAACCGCCGTACCACGTGATCTTGCTGAACGACGACGACCACTCGTATGCCTACGTCATCCTGATGCTGAAGGAACTCTTCGGCCACTCGGTCGAGAAAGGGTACGAACTGGCCGACGAGGTCGACAAACAGGGCCGGGCGGTCGTGTTTACGGGAGCGAAGGAAGTGGCCGAACTGAAGCAGGAGCAAGTCCACGCCTACGGCCCCGACCCCACCATCAAACGCTGCCAGGGATCGATGACCGCGGAGCTAGAAGCCGCGGAGTGAAGATGCCAAGGGGAAGGAACACGGACAAAAACAATTCACCGCGGAGGGCACAAGAGGAAAACCGAAGAGAGTTTAGAACACGGTCTTTACCCTCTCTTCTGCCTTTCCTCATGTGCCCTCCGCGGTGAATCGGTCTTTGTTTTATCCGTGTTCAGCTATGGCCAATTCGCCTTTACTTCTTCTCGACCTTCACCGACTTGATGACCACGTCCTCGACCGGGACGTTCTGGTAGCCCTTCGCGTTCCCGGTCGCGACGGCCTTGATCTTGTCCACGATGTCCGTCCCTTCCGTCACCTTGCCGAACACGGCGTAGCCGTCGCTGGACGCGGACTTGTCCAGGAACTTGTTGTCCCCCACGTTGATGAAGAACTGAGCGGTGGCGCTGTCCGGGTCGCCGGTGCGGGCCATCGCGAGGGTGTACTTCTTGTTACTCAGGCCGTTCGACGCCTCGTTCTTGATCGGGTCCTTCGTCTTCTTCTGGGTCAGTCCCGGCTCGAAGCCTCCGCCCTGAATCATGAAGTCTTTGTCTGAATTCTCCTTGCCGATGACACGGTGAAAGATCGTGCCGTCGTAGTGTTTGCTCTCGACGTAGCTGAGGAAGTTTTTGACGGTAATCGGGGCTTTTTCCGCGTCGAGTTCGATCTTGATCGTGCCCTTCGAGGTCTCCATGATGACGACCGGATTGGCCGCCCGCGCGCCATTGGCGGCGATGGCCGCGAGGCCGATGAAGCAGAGCAGGAACAGTTTCACAGACATGCGGTGTCTCCTACGCGTGGGAATCTTCGAGACGGCCCATCCGCCCCGGCGGGGGGCATTGTACGCGCGAAGCCGACACTTGCGATCCGTCCGCCGATGCGATACGCTTTCCCCACCCCTCCGCGAGACGTACCTGTGAAAAACCTCCTCGCCGCCATGCTCTTGCTGCTCCCTGGCCTCGCCGTCGCGCAGCCGAACTTCGACACACCGAAGGCGATGACCATCGACGCGGAAACGCTGAAACAGATCGAGGCGAAGACAGCGGAGTTGCGGAAGGCCGTGAACGCGATTCCGCCGTCGATCCCGGCAACCATCCGTGATGACGCAGTCGTGTACCTGAAGGCCGTCGACTGGATGGTCCGGCACGGCGAGTTCTTCGCCAAGGAAACGCCGAAGCAAACGCTCGCGGTGATCGACGCCGGCTTGGTCCGCGCTCGTGCCGCCGCGAAGGGGCAGGCT
>JBBQCQ010000057.1:0-10963 GCA_038318835.1 Gemmatales bacterium
GGTGATGCGACCGTGACCGGGTCGCCGACTGATGGCGTGATGCCGATCGCGTTCACGCACAAGTTCACCGCCGGGTCGCACCTCGTCACGCTTCAGATGGACCCCGACGATCTGCCCGGCGACAACCGCCAAGACTTCGCCCTCGAAGTTCTGCCGAGCATCCCACTACTCATGATCGGCCCCGATGCGACATCTCGGGGGATCGAGTTTCTGCGCGATGCCCTCTCGCCGGCGAAGGACCCGACGCCGGGGTTCCTCGTCCGCACGGCCACGCTGGCCGAGTTCACGCCGAGCCTGCTGTACGCCGACGTGAAGGGGCCGGGTACGCCGCCGCGGGCCGTAGTGCTGGCCAACCTGCCGCTTTTGAACAAGCAACAGAACGAGGCCATCGAAAAGTTTCTCGCCGACGGCGGGGCGGTGTTCGTCACGCTCGGCGACAAGTGCGATGCGGCCGGGTGGAACCGCGTCTCGTTCCGCGGCGGGCAGGGGTGGCTGCCGGCCCGCCTCGTGGACATCGTCGGCGAGGATGGCCCGAAGGCGAAGCTCGACGCGGCCCCGCGGCCCCAACCGGCCGGGTTCACGCACCCGGCGATGGAGGTTTTCAAGGAACCGCTGCCCGGCGGCATTCACACGGCCTACTTCCCGAAACGCTGGAAGCTCGACCCGCTCGCCGGGGCCAACGGCGCGACCGGCACGGCCATCGCCACGCTGACGAACAACGAGCCGTTCCTGATCGAGCGAGGCGTCGGCCGCGGCCGCGTGCTCATGTGCGCGGTGCCGCTCGACAACTCGTGGCGGACAAACTTCCCCACGCTGCCGGACTTCGTGCGGTTCGCCCACGAGATGAGCTATTACTTGGCCGGGGCGAAGGCCGCCGAGCGGAACCTGGCCCCCGGCCAGCCGATTCTCTTCGACCCGCGAACCAACGAACCGCCGGCCGGCGTGACCATTACCGTGCCCGACGGTCCGGCGAAGGTGGTGCAGCCGAAGAGTTGGCCGGTGGTCTTCGACGCAACCCGCGACCCCGGCGCGTACAAACTGACGACGGTCGGCGGGCGGACGTTCTACTACGCGGTGCGGACCGACCCACAAGAGTCGGTGCTGACACCTTGTGCAGAGGATGATAAAAAGCGAGTCGCCGAGGCAGTAAAGACGCTGGCGTACATCACCTCGCCGGACGAGATCGAGGCGAAACGCGGCGAAGGCCCGCAAACGCGGGAAATCTGGTGGCTATTACTCCTTGTCGTGCTCGCACTGATGGCATCGGAGGTGTGGTACACGCGGTCGCTATCTCGCCGAGGTGGGGTGTTGGAATGAAATTTGCCGATCCATCACGATTTGTACACGCGATCGCCACAACGGCCCCTAAGATTATCAGCGTTTCGTAAGGCCGTGCTCTATTTTTTTCTTCTTACGCAGTTTGGAGATGCTCAATGCGATATCATTTCCCCCGCCGCGGGTTCACTCTCATCGAGTTACTTGTGGTGATCGCGATCATCGCGATTCTCATCGGCTTACTCCTGCCGGCCGTGCAGAAGGTCCGCGAAGCTGCCGCCCGCATCAAGTGTACCAATAACCTGAAGCAGTTCGGCCTCGCGGCCCATAACTACGACAGCACGAACGGGACACTGCCCCCGACGCAACACACGGTTGTGGAAGCCGTCGGCGCAGCTGCCCCCGCAACGTACTCGTCCGGTGCTCCGCTCCAAGCCTTGCTGCTCCCGTACTTCGAGCAGGCTAACAAATTCAACCAGTTCAACATGAAGTACAACGTCAACAGTGATGCCGCAATCAACGCGAACTACCCGGCGTTAACTGGTGCGAACGCTGCCGCCCGCGCTGGCGACGTACCGATTTTCCTGTGCCCCTCGGACTCGGCCACTGGACTACTTCGGGGCTGGCCGGCAAAACTACTTCGGCTCGCTCGGCGGATACGCTAGCTACCGGGGTGGTGGTGGTTCGCTCGACGGCATCTTCTCGATCCCTTACCCGGCTAGTGGTCAGGTGATGAAAGGCTTCACGCTTCTGGCCATCACCGACGGAACTAGCAACACAGCCATGTTCTCGGAGGTACTCCGATCGAACACCGTCTACAACGCTGCCTCCGGCATTCGTGACCACGCGACCATCATTATCAATACTGGCAACACGGGGTACAACGAAACCGACGGCACGACGATCAGTATGTGCGCGGACGGGAGCAACTGGAGCAGTTCCATCAAGTACACTGGCCAGCAGTATTACCGGAACCTGCCGTCGAACTTTGTGTACACCCACACGCTGCCGATCAACTGGAACGTCCCGGTCGGTGGCGGTGCGGTCCAGAAGTATAGTTGCGGTAGTACGTCATTCGCCTCAATGCACATCTCTGCCAGCAGTCTCCACACCGGAGGGATCAACTCCTGCCTGGCCGACGGGTCGGTCAAATTCTTCCGGTCGACGATCCCGCTCCAAACGTGGCGGAATATCGGAACGCGAGCCGGGAGTGAGGCCGATACGAACACGGATTGATAAACTTTCATTGCCGCCCGCGGAACCGGATTGGTCCGCGGGCATTTTTGGTCTTGCCGTTGTGGGAGATAGTTTTTCATGCGATATACATTGCTGGCCACATTGTTAACAATTCTGATATCCGTACAAGCTGGCTGTTCGTCGTCGAATACCCCGGCGGCAAAGTCGGGACAACCCGCGGGCAGTGATCTTGGGTTCGAGGTGGCCGGCATTCTCCGCATGTATCCTGGAGAGTTCGGCAATGGCCCCAAGAAGGCCTCCGATATAAAAAAATACGAAGCTGGCTTCCCAATCGGATACGCCGCAATCCAAAGTGGTCAGATCGTTGTCGTATGGGGCGCAACCGTGGCCGGCGAAGGCGGTGGTGGAACAGCGGACGTCGTAGCCTATGAGAAAGAAGCCCCAACCGCGGGCGGAATGGTCGTTCTTCAAAACGGAACCGTCAAGCAGATGACCGCCGAAGAGTTCAAGGCCGCGCCCAAGGCCGCGAAGTAGTGACGTGTCGGTTTTCGCGGGGGCGTGCGGGCGTGAACAAAACCGCGGCCCGCATTCCCCCGTGGCTCATCCCAAACGCTTTGGCCCTTGACGCCCCGATCGTGGCGGTTGTCTGGCAGCGATTCCTCGCTTCGCAATTCGGCGTCTTCGTTCCCGTCCTCGCTTCCGCGATACTGGCCCTCGTCGTGTGGGGCGTGTATCTTCTCGATCACGCGGCCGACGCCCGCCGTGGGGCGACCGCGACAGATCGCCACCGGCTGGCGGCGGCTTACCCGCGGGCGTTTGCCGTCGCCGTCGCTGTTGCCTTCGGGGCGGCGGCGGTCGGGTGCGCGTTCCTGTCGGTGGCGATCGTGTGGGCCGGCGTGGTCGTGGCAGCCGGCGTCGGCGGCTACCTCGGTCTGATTCACCTGCCGGCGTCGAACACCCTCGCGGACGTTGGCTTGAAGGAACTCCTCGTCGGCATCGGCTTCGCCGCCGGCGTGTCGGTGCCGCTTGTCGCCGGGTCGCCGGTTGGCGCATGGCTGCCGGCCGTCGGTGCCTTCGGCTGGCTGTGCTGGCTGAACTGTCGGCTGATCGACCGCTGGGAAGGGCCGAACGGGTGCGGCCTGGCCGAACTGTTCCTCGCGGCCGGAACGGTGGTCGTCACCCTATCGGCCCCGTCGCGGGTGGCGGTGGCCGTGAATGCCGCGGTCGTGCTGTTGGCCGTCGTATATGTTTGGTGTCGACACCGCCCGCGTTTGGCCCGCGTGTTGGCCGACGCCGCGCTGCTCACGCCCCTGCTCCTCGGGGGCTGACGTGCCACGACCGAATTTCGACCGCCTTGCGGGCCCTTATGTGTGGCTCGAACGCTTGAGCTTTGGCGGCCTGCTCCACTGGTGCCGCACGGCCCTGCTCGGCGAACTGGCCGACGCGCGAACCGCCCTCGTCCTCGGCGACGGCGACGGCCGATTTCTGGAAGCGTTCGTGACGTTCAACGCGAGCGTGCAAGTCGACGCCATCGACATCAGTCCGGCGATGGTGGCCGTAGCCGGCCGACGAGTTCGCACCGACCGCGTGCGATTCACGGTGGCCGACGTGCGAGCAAGGAACTTCCTGCCGGAGCGGTACGACGTGATCGTGACGAACTTTTTCCTCGACTGCTTCCCGGAATCGGAGCTAGAAGTTCTGATCGCGAAGTTGGTCCCGACGCTGAAGCCGGGCGGGAGATGGCTCGTCGCCGACTTCCGCCGACCGGCCGCGCGAGTGCCGCGACTGATCGCGGATGCCGCTCTCGCGGGGATGTATCTGTGCTTCCGCGTGGCGACGCGTATCCCCGCGAGTCGGCTCGTCGATCCCGCCCCGATCCTGGAGCGGCACAGGCTGACGGTCGAGAAGACCGCCAGCCGGCTGAGCGGGTTTCTGACCGCGTTGCTGTGGAAGAAACCCGAATAGGCAGGAGAAGATCACTTCTTCTTGGCGACCGGCTTCTTCGCGGTGGTTTTCTTCGGGACCGGCTTGGCCGCCGGCTTCGCGACCGTTTTCGCGGCTGGCTTGGTGGTCGTCTTCTTGGCAGTGGGTTTGGCCGCTGGCTTCAGGCCCGTCTTCTTCGCCGCCTTCGTCACCCCGGCGACGACTTTCTTCTTGGTACTCTTGGCGGCGGCCTCCACCTTCGCCAGCGGCTTGGCTGCCGCCTTCTTGCCGCTCTTGGCCAGCCCCTTCGCCTGTTCCTTCACGGCGGCCACGGCCGCTGGCCCTTTGGTCGCGCCGGCCACCCCGCCGACGAGCGCACCCACGGCCGCGCCCAGCGGGCCGAGCAGCGCCCCAGCCGCCGCCCCCGCGGCCGCTCCACCGACCGCACCCAGCCCCGAGATTTCTTCGCCCGCGGGCTTCTTGGTTTCGTCCATCGCATCGTCTCCAGATCGGGAGGAACCCCGCACCAAAATGAAAGGGCGTGCGGGGCGAGTTCGGGAATCGCCGCGAGGCGACCCCTGTGGACTGAACGCTACCACACAACGCGCAGCTGCAATGCCAAGAGTGGACACATGGAGCAGAGTCCCGACGGCCGGCCGACCGCACGCGCGAAGAAATCGCGCCAGAACTTCCGCCGACCAGCAGACACTTGTGTTCGGCCCCCATGTTCGGGTATGATCGAGCATCCCGCCGGCCCGCTCATCCGCCACTCGGAGTCTCTCTCATGGCCCCACGCACACACGGGTGCGACGACGCCCGCCGGTCGATCGCGCGGCTGGACCGCCGCAGCTTCGTGAAGGCCGGCGTGCTTGGGGTGGCCGGGCTGTCGCTTGCCGAGTTGTTCCGGGCTGAGGCGGTGGCAGGCATGAAGCCGCGGGCGAAGTCGGTCATCATCCTCTGGATGCGCGGCGGGCCAAGTCACATCGACATGTGGGACCCAAAGCCCGAAGCCCCCGCGGAAGTCCGCGGCGAGTTCGGCACCATTTCCACGAAAGTCAGCGGCATTCAACTCGGCGACCTGCTGCCGATGTCCGCGAAGGCGATGGACAAATGGGCCATCCTCCGCAGCCTGCACCACCACGACGCGGGCCACAGCACCGGCGATCAAATGTGCTTCACGGGGTACGACTCCGGGCCGATCCCGGACGAGAACGCGTACCCCAGCGTCGGCTCGATCGTGTCGAAACAACTCGGCCACCTGAACCCGACACTGCCACCGTATGTGATGATCCCGCGAATGGTTCCCGGCACCGGGGCCGCGTACCTCGGCGTGGCTCACAAGGCGTTCGAGACGCAGGCCGACCCGGCGAAGGAGGGGCCGTTCAAGCTGCCGAACTTCGACCTGGCCAGCGGCGTGACGCTCGAACAGGTCGGCTCGCGGAAGTCGCTCTTGAAGGACTTCGACACGATCCGCCGCGACCTGGACACGACCGGCGAAGTGGCCGCGATGGACCGCTTCCAGGCGAAGGCGTGGGACGTGCTCACGTCCGCCGCGGCCCGCGACGCGTTCGACCTGGACAAGGAGCCGATGAAACTCCGCGAGCGGTACGGCTTCCTGCCGGCGTTCGACCCGAAAGCGTCCAACCGCTGCGGCTCACCGGCGTGGAGTCAGCGCATCTTGCTCGCTCGCCGCCTGGTCGAAGCTGGGGTGCGATTGGTGACGGTCGATCTACGGTGGTGGGACACGCATGTGAAGGGCTTCGAGTCGCTGAAACAAGGCTTCCTGCCGCGGTGGGACCGGGCGTACACGGCCCTGCTGGAAGATATGGACGCCCGCGGTCTGCTCGACTCGACGCTGGTGCTGGCGTGGGGCGAATTCGGCCGCACGCCGAAGGTGAACGCCGACGCCGGGCGGGACCACTACCCGAACGTGTTCAGTGCTGCTCTCGCCGGCGGCGGGGTGAAGGGCGGCCGCGTGGTGGGATCGTCCGACGCGAAGGGGGCGTTCCCGAAGGCCAACCCGAAGACGCCGCAGGACGTGCTGGCGACGGTGTACCGCCACCTCGGTATCGACACGACCGCGACCTACCCGAACGCGACCGGCCGCCCGATTGCCGTGCTGCCGAGCGGGAAGGTGATCGAGGAGTTGTTTTAGGAAGTCGTTTTGACGGAATGATCTCTTGGAAATCAGTAGACAGAGAGTCCTATTCGTCTCGAGTTATCGTTTCGGTAACACCTCTGGCAGGTGTGTCTGGCTATTAAGTTCTTCCCTCCGGCGAAGCCCCCGCAAGAGAAACCCAACCCCCAACAACCCGAGCATTCCCGCCACCAGAGTTGCCGCCCGTAAAGACCAATAGGTCTCCGCTCGAACCGATCGCAATTCCGCATCGGCAGCAGCATCAACCTGTGTCGAAAAGGCATCCACGGCGACCGCGTAGTCCGTCCGCATCCGGGCGTATGCGGGGCTATCGATCAAACTCCAACCGAGTTTTGCATCTCCAAGTGCGACGTTCTTGGCGGTCCGCTCCCGTAGGGTGCGGACGCGATCAGTAGCCGCCACCAAATTAGCATTTTCAGCCGGACCGGGCGCCAAGAAGACCGCGTCCGCCAGTGTGGTGGCGTGTTCTTCCTCCAGGGAGTAATATTCGACCAACCGACCCGGCTCGTTGGCGGCCGCTGCGATTGATACGGCTTTGCCGGCATCGGCGGAGAGTTGACGAAGTTTCGCCCCAAGGCCGTGCAGGCGAAACTCTCGGTCTCGTAGGGCACCCGCCACTCGGTATGCGTGGTAGGTACTCCAAGCCATCGCCAGCACGACCGCGACGACCGCGAGGGACAAACTCAGCGAGAGGGCGACCAACGTGCCATGCTGTTTGGACCACCGTAGCCCTCGCTCGAAGTGACCGAGGGGTTTCGCTTGGAGCGGCTTGCCAACGAAATAACGATCTAAATCTTCGGCCAACTCCGTTGCGGAGGCGTACCGGTTTTGGATGCTCTTCTCCAGACATTTCAAGCAGATCGTCTCGAGCGCTACGGGCACGGATGGGTTCAGTCGCCGGACCGGAATCGGATCGCGATCCGTTACTTGCCGAAGTGTATCCAGACAGGTTTTCCCAACGTGGGGCGGGCGGCCCGTTAGGCCTTCGTAGAAGATACAACCCAATGAGTACACATCGGTCGTCGGGCCGATGTCTTCGGGCTTGGGCCAAACTTGCTCGGGGGCCATGTAGCAGGGCGTCCCCACCATGAGGCCGGTGTCCGTCAGTCGCACGGGAGCATCGGTTTGCTTGGCTAACCCGAAATCGGTGATCTTCAGCGTCCCGTCACGAGCGATGAGAATATTCGCGGGTTTGAGGTCGCGGTGCAAGATGCCGTTCTCGTGCGCGTGGTGCACGGCTCGAGCGACAGTTGCCACCAAACGACCAACCTCGTCCGGCGGTTGGGGTCGGCCATCCCATTTGACATCGACGGATCCGCCCGGCATGTACTCCAGGGCGAGGTATAACCGTTCACCGGTATGGCCGACATCGTGGATTTGAACGATGTTTGGGTGCTGGAGACTGGCGACCATTTCCGCTTCTTTTTCGAAGCGAACGGCGTTGATCGGCCCAATACTCCCGGCATGTAGCATTTTGAGCGCCACGAGACGATTCAAGCGAAGCTGCTTGGCCAGATAGACGATCGCCATGCCCCCTTCGCCAAGTTCGTCGAGAATTTCGTACCCTGGCACTTCCGGAAGCACATTGACGATCTGCGGCGAAACACGGGAAAATGACGAAGCCGGAACTTCAATGGCCGGCACGGGGTCCGGTGGGAACAGTGACTTGTGAGAGAATTCGTGCGACGACAACGGAGTGGGGGATATCCGCAACATCCCCTTTTCGAGTGGGCGGATCGCCCGCGTCACCACATCCGCCCATTCGGGAAGCCGTTTCCGAAAGTCTTCCAGCGAGGGTTTTTCACCATCGAGGCAACGGAGTTGGAACTCCACCGCGGCCAATCCCCCGACCACTTCCTTCTGAGTGCATAACCCTGGATACTCCGCGAGGTAGTCCTCCACCGTGCGCCGATCTCCGACATTCCAGTTGCGGACCTGTTCGATCAGGAGTCCCGTGAAACGAGTAAGGAAGTTTGGCATGCCATCTGGCGAACGACGCGGGGAGGACACTGGTGAATCGATACTCATAGTTTCTCCCGGCGAGTCCGTATCAGTATTCGATTTCCAACGGGCAACACAGGCAAAGATGAGAGCGACAGATGGAATTGTGCTTGATCGATGTGAATCTCGCAACACGAAATCGGAAAAACAGAAAAACCGCAGGACGGATGCCCTGCGGTTTGGAGATGAATAATGCGATCGAGTTCTACTCCAGCAACAGCGTCGGCTCCCAGCCGACGCGTTCGGCGCTGGCGCGGAGCTTTTCGAGGGCGCGGTTCTGGATTTGGCGGACGCGCTCCTTGCTAATCCGAAGCAGATGACCGATTTGCCGCAGACTGTGGGTGCCGCTGCCGGTCAGGCCGAAGCGGAGGTCGAGAACCTTCCGCTCCCGCGGCCGCAGGTTGTCCATGAGGAACTTGAGCGCTTCTTGGCGTTCGTTATTCTCGTGGAGCGTCAGCGTTTGCGTGTCCGGCATCGCTTCCGTCAGCTTGAAGTCGCTGTCGTCGTCGAGAACGGCATTGAGGCTGACGGGGGTGCGGGTGGCGGTCTGGAGGTGGTTGAGGTGCTCGAGGCTGCTGCCGGTGCGCTGGGCCAGTTCCTGCGGGCTGGGCAGGTGCTTACCGCCGTGGGCGAGGGCTTCGCTTTCTTGTTGCAGGAGGCCTAGCTCTTGCAGGTGGTGCGGCGACAGGCTTACGAGGTGGCTTTGCCGGGCGACCGCGATTTGCAGCGTCTGGCGAATCCACCACGTCGCGTAGGTGGCGAGGCGGGTGCCGTGGCTGACGTCGAAGCGGTCGATGGCCTGCATGAGGCCACAGACGGCTTCTTGCAGCAGGTCGGTGTACGACAGGCTGTGGTGGCGGAACCGCTTGGCCACGTGGGCGGCGAGGCGGATGTTGGCGGACGCCAGTCGGTGCTTGAAGTGGACGTAGCGATCGCGGAGGCGGCGGACGGCAATGCTCTCGCAGCGGTCTTCGACGCAGTGTTCGCGGATGAACTGTGCCATCGGCCACGGTTCGAGGGCGGGCTTGCACGCACGCAGGTCCGGGAAGTGTCGGGTCAGCACCCGCACCAACTCGCTCTTGCAGTCCCAGAAGCTGGTCAGCAGCTCCCGTTCTTCTTCAGGCGTCAGGAGGTCCGAGGAAAATGTCGTGATCGAAGGTTCTTCGATCGTCGATGGAACTCGCTGTTTGCGCCGCGCAGTCTTCATATTGCCCCCAAAAGGTCACGATACAGAACGATCCGGTGGTATCCGAATAGACGCGGCGGAGGAGATCAATTCGGGCTTCGGCCGCTCTATGGCGGCGTATGCGTGGGCTGAGTGTTGCGCCGGAGTCGCCGCAGGGGTTTGCCCCGCGGGGACGGATTTTGCGACGGACCAACCGAGGATCATCATCAGCAACGAGCGAACGGTCCGTGTTCACTCGAGATTGCTACCTCAGATCGCTCATCGGGTTGGGTTCGTCGCGGACGCGTAGCCAATCAACGCATGGTCGTGAAGCCTGTGTGAAGTCTCATCCGCCAGCCTCTGGATTTTAACCAGAGCCTTCGGCAATAGCAAGTCGGTATCTTCCAAATGAAGAATTTCTTCCCTATTCGTGTCAAGCCCAGTTTTTGGCACGACCGCGATAACCCGCCTATTTACCCAAGTTCCACCGTAAGCAATAACTTAGGGTCTATCTCTCTATCATCGACGAACTTCCGCCCGGGTGGTGAGAAATTTGTTTCGCCACGCCCGAAAGCGCACTACAGTTAAGCCGCTGTGACGGTTGTAATTGTTTCCGGACTTCACGGATGTCGGAAAACCAGCCGCAAGATCGAGGACCGCCATCGGTGCGCGACCCGAACCCTCTCTCTCGCCCGGACGATCTCGCCCGTGATGCGACGCCCCTGACGCCGGTCCCCGGCTCACGGTACCGCCCGTCGGTGCTTGTCGTGGACGACGAACCGACGATTCTGTCGCTGCTCGTCCACCAACTCGGGGCCGAGTTCGAGGTGTTCACGGCCTGCTCGTCGGCCCAGGCTCGCAGCCAACTGTCGGCCCACCCCATCGACATTATCATCACCGATCTGAACCTGCCCGACGGCAGCGGCCTCGCCTTCCTGGAGTGGGCACGG
Organism: Gemmatales bacterium; assembly: GCA_038318835.1. Lineage (GTDB taxonomy): Bacteria > Planctomycetota > Planctomycetia > Gemmatales > Gemmataceae > Limnoglobus. The sequence goes on from JBBQCQ010000057.1 coordinate 10,670, forward strand.
CAGATCCACCCGCGGGTCGCTCGGGTTCTTCTTTCGGGCACGGCCCGCCTGATCGACGCTGTCGACGCCGTCAATCGTTGCCAGATTCACCGCCTCGTACTGAAGCCGTGGCGACTCGACGACCTGCTCACCGCCATGCGTGGCGTCGCTCGCATGATCCAACTCGAGCGCAGCCATGAAAAGTTGCTCGAAGAATATCGCGGCTTGCTCCTCGACCTCGAACACCGCGTTAGCGACCGCACCCGCGAGCTCGAACAGAAGAACCAACTGCTCGAAAAGATGGCCCTGACCGAC
>JBBQCQ010000058.1:0-10721 GCA_038318835.1 Gemmatales bacterium
ATCAGCCGCGTCGGGCACTCGACCGGGATCAGGTACGCGCCGTTCACGCTGTTCCGGTAGAAGATGCGGGCGTAGAACTCGGCGATCACGCACGAGATGCCGGCCGCCGCCAGCGCGATCGGGGCGTGCTCGCGGCTCGACCCGCAGCCGAAATTCTTGCCGCCGACGATGATCTGGTACGGCGAAACGAATTCCTCGGCCCCTTCGTGGAACGGAACGTGCCCCTTCGGGAGGCCGGCCCCGTCCTTCGGCACGCCACTGAGGGCGAACTTGCCGAACATCTTGTACTCGGCCGCAATCGCCGGGTTGTACGTCAGGTACTCGGCCGGGATGATCTGGTCGGTGTCGATGTTGTCGCCGAGAACGTAGGCCTTGCCTTCGAGAATCGTTTGCATCGTGGCACTCGTCTGGATGGAGGAAGTCGCGGCCGCGGCGGAATTCTCCGCCGGAAGCGGAACCGATTCGGCAAAATCTCCCGGCCGTAGACTCCGTGCTATGCTACAGAAGTTTGACGACAAGCGGGACGGTCTGCTGACACGGAATCTGGGGTCGGCGCTTTCGCGAGGATTACATGCGAGCACGGTTGAAGATCGAAGCGGGCGAGGGAAGCCCGATCACCTTCGAGTTAGCCCCTGGACAACCGGCCACCCTCGGGCGGAGCCGCGATAGTTCGCTCGTGCTCAAGGACGATCTCGCCTCGCGGTTGCACGCCAAGGTGTACTACGAAGACGGCCGATGGGTCGTCCGCGACTTCGGCCTGAACGGCACCAAGGTGAACGGCACGAAGGTCAGCGGGGCGGCCGAACTCAATGACGGCTCGGTGATTCAGATCGGCGATGCGGTCGTGCGGTTCCACACGCTCGCCGGCTCGACCATCACGCCGCCGCCGGTCGGTGCCCGCGTCGTTGGGCTGTCGCACCCGCTGTCCGGCACCAAGGCCGGCACCGATCACCGCACACCAGCCCCAAACGAAATGCCGAACGTGACCAAGACGAGTTTCCCGACCGACCGCTTCGCCGCCCGGCTGACCGACACCGAAGTGGCCGCGTCGCAAATGAAGGTGGACGAACTGACCGCCCTGTGCCGGTTCATGACGGCCGCCGTGGACACGAAGGACGCGCACGAACTCATCCGGCTCGCCCTGCGAGTGATCGTCAACCAGACAACGGCGAAGGTGGCCGGGTATCTGAACCTCGACCCGAACGACCCGACGCCGCGGTTCATTTTGCCCGACACCGCGGCCGTCGACGCGACCCTCAGCCGCCGCCTGACCGAGCGGGTACGAACCGAGCGGAAGACCGTGTGGCTGTTCAACGACCCCATCAAGGGCGACGTTCGCCCGCCGACCGAGAGCCTGTTCGCCTACCAGGACGCGCTCTGTTTGCCGCTGGCCACGAAGGGCGACCTATACGCGGCCGTCCACGTCTATCGCACCGGCAGCGCGTTCGCCGACCGCGACGCGCGGTTCATCGAGGCCGTCAGCGGGTACCTCGGCAAGTCGCTCGAACTGCACCGCCACCGCCGCAAACTGGAAGCCGAGAACAACCGCCTGCGGGCCGCCGTGCCGACGGCCGACGAACTCATCGGCGACAGCAACGCCATGATGGCTCTCCGCCAGCAGATCGCGAAGGCCGCCCCGCTGCCGTTCACGGTCCTCGTCACCGGCGAGAGCGGGTCGGGCAAGGAACTTGTCGCGCAAGCTCTGCACCGCCAAAGCCCCCGCACCGCCGGCCCGCTCGTGGTGGTCAACTGTGCGGCCATCGCGCCGACACTGCTGGAAGCCGAGCTGTTCGGCTACCGCAAAGGGGCGTTCAGCGGGGCCGACCGCGATCACCCCGGCCTCTTCGAGCAAGCCGACGAAGGCACGCTGTTCCTCGACGAAGTCGGCGAATTGTCGCTCGATTGTCAGGCGAAGTTGCTGCGCGTGATCGAGGGCAAGCCGTTCCGCCCGGTCGGCGGCACGAAGGACGTGAAGGTAGACGTGCGGGTGGTCGCCGCCACGCACCGCGACCTGGACCGCGAAGTGAAGGCGAACAAGTTCCGCCAGGATTTGCTGTTCCGGTTGAAGGTGATTCCGCTGAAGGTGCCGCCGCTGCGGGAACACGCGGAAGACATCCCGGAACTGGCGGGCTTCTTCCTCGAACGCCTGAGCGTGCAGTGCCGCAAGACGTTCCACCTGAAGCCGATGGCGGTCCGCAAACTACAAGCGTACAGTTGGCCGGGCAACGTCCGACAGTTGCGGGCGGTGCTGGAAAGCACGGCCGTGATGTGCGAATCGGACACGATCGACGCGGCTGACCTGGCGATCAACGGCATCTCGGAGGCCGTTCCGACGAATGGCCACGAACTGCCGAACAGTCTATCGATGGACGAACTCGAAACCTGGGCGATCCGCAAGGCTCTGAAGCAGACGAGCGGCAACGTCAGCCGGGCGTCGCAAATCCTCGGCATGTCCCGCGACACGCTGCACACGAAGCTGAAGAAGAAGGGCATCGCTCGCGAGGAAGTGCTCGCCGACGGCGAGGCGGGATAGCGCCGAAGCCTACGCCGCCCCCGCCCCCGCCTTGCGTTGTTCCCACTCTTCTGGTGACACGAGCACATCGCGGGCGTTGCTGCCGTTGTAGCTGCCGACGATGCCGTCCTCAGCCATGAAGTCGATCAGCCGACTGGCCCGGCCGTAGCCGATGCCGAGGGCGCGTTGCAGCAGCGACGTACTGCCGCGGCGCTCGCGGATGACAATCTCGATGGCCTGCTCGTACATGTCGTCGCGGGCACGCAGTTGCTCCGCCAGGTCGCCATTCGCCCCACCGCTGTCGCCGGTTTTGGACTTCACGTTCAGCAGTTCCGTGTCGTAGTTCGGGGCGTCGAGTTCGATCGCGGCCGTCACGCGCTCGATCTCCTGGTCGTCCACATACGCCCCCTGCCCGCGGACGAGCGTGCTCGTGCCGGGTTGCAGGAAGAGCATGTCGCCACGGCCGAGGAGTTTCTCGGCCCCCTTCTCGTCGAGCACCACGGCACTGTCGGAGCGGCTCGCCACCTGGAAGCAGATGCGGGCCGGCAGGTTCGACTTGATAAGCCCCGTCACCACGTCCACCGTCGGGCGTTGCGTCGCGAGGATGAGGTGAATGCCGGCCGCCCGCGACTTCTGCGCGAGGCGGATGATGTGGCTCTCGACTTCCTTCTTCATCGCCATCAGCAGGTCGCCGACCTCGTCGATGACGATCACCACGTAGGGCATTCGGGCTGGCAGCTTCTGGCGTTCGTTTTCATCCTGCGGATCGACGCGGCGGAGCACTTCCTCCCAGCCCAGGTCGTTGTAACTGGCGATGTTTCGCACGCGGGCACGCCGGAGCAGTTCGTAGCGTTCCTCCATCTTGTCCACGGCCCACGACAGTATCGCCTCGGCCTTCTCGTTCTTCGTCACGACCGGGTGCATGAGGTGCGGGATGTTCGCGTAGCCGCTGAACTCGACCTGCTTCGGGTCGATGAGGATCAGCCGGCACTCGTCGGGCGTGCGGGTGAACAGGAAGCTTTGCAGAACGGTGTTGAGGCAGACCGATTTGCCGGTGCCGGTGCGGCCGGCGATGAGCAGGTGCGGCATGTCGGCCAGATCATAGCACAGCGGTCGGCCTTCCACGTCCTTGCCGAGGAAGACGGGCAGCTTCATCCGGGCGGCCTTCGCCTGCGTGGCAACGATCAGTTCCTTCAGGCGAACCGTCTGCCGGTGCTCGTTGGGCACTTCAATGCCGACGGTGTCGCGGCCCGGCAGCGGCGCGACGATGCGCACGCGCGGCACCTTCAGCTTGAGCGCGACATCTTCCGACAGCGTCGTGACCTTGTTCAGCCGCAGGCCGGTTTCGAGGGCCAGTTCGTACTGCGTGATGACGGGGCCGGTGTGGATGCCGACGACCTTGATGTTAATGGCGAAGTCGGCGAAGGTCTTTTCGAGCAGGGTCGCCCGTTCGCGGAGGAACGATTCGTGGTCCTCGATCGGGAACGGGTCGGCGTCGTTGAGCAGCGACAGCGACGGCAACTCGAACTCGGTGACGGTCTCTTGTTCCGCGGCAGCCGGCGGCGGCGTCAGATCGACGATATCGTTCGGCGTCGGCACCACATCCGGCACGGCGTGGCTGGTGATCGGGATCTCTTCGACGCCAAGCAGCGCGAGCGATTCTGGCGACGGCGTGATTTCTGGAGCGAGCGGGGAGCGTAAGCCCCCTGATTCTGGTTTTGTGGGTTGTGCGATTTCGGGTTTCGCGATTGGAGAATCCGGGGGCTTACGCCCCCCGCTCGCCAAAACGCCGCCGACCACGCCGACGACTTTGTTGCTGCCGGCTTCGACGAGGCGGTTGCCGAACTTCAGCCCGGCGAACAGGCCATGGAGCGTCAGCCAGGCCCACCGCAGCGCCGCCCGCACGAGGTGGTCGGCCACGAGCAACACGCCGGCGGCGGCACATAGGGCGAGGACAGCGTTCACGAACGTCGGCGGCACGTGGTCGTCGAGTTGGAACCGCAGGTACGCCCCGATCGACCCGCCCGCCCCGTAGACTGTCGCGGGGTGCGGCAGTCGCTCGGCCTGGTAGTCGCACACCGTCGCGGCCGTCACGGTCAGCACGATCCAGCCAAGTGCCCGCACCGCCAACCGCGTGCGGGTGCGCCGCAGGATATACAAGAGTGTGAGCAGGAACCACCCGGCCAGGAACGCGAACGAGGCGTAGCCGAGGGCGTTCGCGAACGGCGTTACGGCCGGCGTGCTGTCTGGCCCCAGCAGTGGGGCCAGCTCGGTCAGCGGCGGATGGGTGGCGACGGCGGCGGTGAGCAGGCCGCCGAACGCGAGGACGACCCAGGCGACGGCATCGAGGCGGAACCGGGGAGCGGTGGCAGTGTCGGTCATACCGTCATTGTCCCACCTGCAACTTGAGAGGAAGAGGCGGGGGCCGGCGAAGAACGGTGTTTGCCCGCGCGTCCGCCGCGTAGAATCGGCTTCGACCGCAGAATCGGGACTCCTTCACTGGGGTAGACATGCTGCACGTCGCGCTCTGGGAGCCGGAGATTCCGCCGAACACCGGCAACATCTCGCGGCTGTGCGCCGCCACCGGCACGCGGCTGCACCTCATCGGCAAACTCGGTTTCACCATCGACGACAAGCAACTGAAGCGAGCGGGGCTGGACTACTGGCCGCACGTCGATCTGCACCGGCACGCGACCTTCGCGGAGTTCGAGCAAGTCGCCGGGTTCGCCCGATTATGGGTGGTGGATAACCCCGCGTCGCAGAGCTACACGAGCGTGCCGTATCAGGACGGCGATTGTCTGCTGTTCGGGAAAGAATCGACGGGCTTGCCGCCGGAACTGCGGGAGCGGTTCGCGGATCGGGTTGTGAGTATACCGATGTTCTCGCCGCATGTCCGCAGCTTGAACCTCTCGACGGCCGTCGGCATCGCCGTGTACGAAGCCCTGCGGCAGGTTCACGGCTGGTAGAACTTCAACGCCTCAATGAAGTCGTCCCGCAACTTGGCCAGGAACTTTTGCCCGTCCTTCACTACGGGCACCGACCGCGGTTCCTCCGCGGCAAGGGCCTGGGCCGCCTCCGGGTCGAACGCCGTCTCGGCCCATTTGCTGACGGTCAGCCGCAGTTCGAGGCAGGCGGTGTGCAGGTGCCGCGACTGAGCCTGGGCGTCGGCCGGCGTGTTCGCCGCCTCCCACCGCTTGAGGGCGGTGAGGAAACTGGTGAACGCGAACACGAGCTGCTGCTTCGCGAAGCCGAACTGCCTGGAGTTCGCGTCGCCGCCGGTCGGCCCCTTCGGTTTATCGACGGTCAGCGCGAAGGCCGGGTGTTGGAAGCCGCGATCGAGGTCGGCGATCAGCTGGTTCAGCCGGGCGATTCGTTCCGACGCGCCGGTCGGCATCTTTTGTTTCGGATCGGCTTGCAGCACTTGCCGCACGTGGCCGGACAGGTCCCGTAACGATTGCTTCAGGCCGTGGTTGAAGACGTGGTCGCCGCGCTTGTGCCCGCTCATGAGGTTCTCCTTTTGCTCTCTATACGCAGCTGCAGTCGGGTCGGATGTTTCTCGGCTGGCGGACCACTGGTAGAACCCGCACACGCGGTCGCGATTCCCCGACAGGAATTGTTTTCGCCGCCTCGGTAGTTCGCCCCGATTGCCCATCGTGTGGCACAGTAAGCACACACTTGCCACTGCAACCGACCCACCTGCGACGCGGCCGTCGCACATGCCTGGGGTCCGGCGAAAATGCAGCCATTCTGCCCCGGGGGGAGCATGTCGGAGCCGGTCGTCGCCTTGCCGACTTATGAGGAACTTTGTCGGTACGTCCGCCGAATGCTATGTGCGCAAGATGCCCTCGATTACGACCAGACACCGTTCTATCAGACGCCGATCTACCGCCGCGGTCGGCCGTGGGGCGTGGTCTTCCACGTGGAGGGTCCGCGGTTGCTGAAGACCAGTGCCGTGTGGGCGACCAGCGACGAGCGAGTAGTGTTCTACAACTCGCTCGGCCAGCGAACGCGGGAGGTGCAGTTGCAAGAATCGCCAGCCGTCAGCACGGGGGTAGGGGTGGCGTAAGGGTCTTAGCCGCGGAGCGGCGGCAGTCGTTAGCCAGGGGCGTAAGCCCCTGGAGTCATTTTTCGGCTTCAGGGGTAGGTACTTGGGGAGGCGGTAGTGCCTTCCAAATCGAGCCGACCATGAGATAAGGGAGAGACGAAGCTGCCAACCGTAAGAACGGGAATGGTTGCCTCCGGATACGGAAGCCATGCAGTGGCCACTTGAAGAATTAGGGCGAACGCCAGAGTCGTAGAGGCTAGCACTGTGGCTAAACCCAGTTTCACTCGGCCGAGAGTCGAGGTCGGCTTCTGGCAATACTAAATAACGGCCCCAGCTTGGCTCGCGAGAAAGGCCGCCATGCACAGCGCAAACCCCAAATCAACAGAGCCGAGAGCCTTCAAGACCGCGGTCGTCGCGAGGGCTACTGCCACGTAAACGGCGACGGTTAGGAGATAGCCAGTCAGTCGCATTGTATTTTCCGGTGAGGGGCCGCAACTCCTACGGCTTCGGCACCATGTGCGTGAACGGCGGCACGAACGCCTGCACGGCTGTCATCGCGCCGACGATACACGCCAGGAAGATGCTGTGCCAGATGACGGCCTTGAAGATGTCCGCCTCCTTGCCGATCTGATTCGTGCCCGCTGTGGCCACGCAGATGCTCTGCGCGTCGATCATCTTGCCCATCACGCCGCCGGTGCTGTTCGCGGTGCAGATCAAGATTTCGGCTTGTTCGCGGGTCAGGTCGGGCAGGTTGCCGTCGAGCCAGACCTGGCCGGCGGTGATCTTTTGCAGGCTGCCGAACAGCGCGTTGCTGCCGGCGTCGGTGCCGGTCAGGAAGACGCCGAGCCAGCCGAGGATGGCCGCGAAGAACGGGTACAGCACGCCCGTCTCGGCGAACGCCACCCCGAGCGTCGCGTCCATGCCGGCGTACTTGGTCACGTAGCTCAGACCCAACATGCACGCGATCGTCGGTATCGGGATTTTCATCTGAATGAACGTCTTCACGAACACCCGCCGCAGCACCCGCGGCGGCGTCCGTAGCACCAGGGCCGACAGCAGCACGGCGACCACGCAAGGCGTCCCGGCGGCGGTCAGCCAGACGAACTTGAACGTCGCGTCCTCCCGCGGGTCGGCCCCGGGTTTTCGCAGCCGCTCGGCCCGCTCGACCTCCTTGTGCAGCGTCGGGATCGGGATCGAGTAGTACGACTTCATGAACCCGAAGTCGATCGGCGCGGCCTTGATGACCGGCTTGCCGTCCACGATCTCGGTCACATTCTCGAACTGCCGCACGACGCCGATGACGGCGAGGCAAACGGCCATGATGACGAACGGCGACCACGCCTTCGCGATCGTGCCGGGCGTCAGGGGCGGTCCGTCGTCGGCCGCGTGCGCGAAGCCGGACGGCCGGCCGAGCACCCGCTGCACCTGCTCCAGGGCTTCGGCCGCGTGCGGGTCGTGGGCCACCACGTCGGCCTTCACCGCCGGCGGCGTCGGCGCACTCGCCTCGGCCGGGAACTTCCACTCGTGCTTCGGCTTCCAGACGAATTTCAGGAACAGGGCCAGCGAGATCATCGAGAAGATCGAGCCACCTACGTCGGTCAGCGGCCAGAGGGCGATGCCGGGAATCCACAGGTGCATCGTCGCGAAGAAGTACTGGAAGATCGCGAACGACCCGCCGCCGACGGCGAGGGCCGGCCACACCTGGAGCGTCTGCCGCCAGGTACACATGACCTTTACCATGTACAGCGGCACCAGGCACGACAGGAACGGCAACTGGTGGCCGCACATTGTGCTGATGTGGTCGCCGGAAATGTCTGTCACGCCGGCGAGCGTGAACACCGGCGTGCCGAGGCCGCCGTAGCAGACGGGCGAGGTGTTCGCGATCAGGCAGATGACCGCGGCCCGCAGCGGCGGCACGCCGAGGCCGGCGAGCATCGCCCCGCAGATGGCCACCGGCGCCCCGGACCCGGCCGCCCCTTCCATAAGCGCGCCGAAGCAAAAGCCGATGAGCACCGCCTGCACGCGGGCATCGCCGCTCAGGCCGCCGATCGACCGACGGATGACGTTGAACTGCCCCGTCTCGACGGTGAGGTTGTAGATGAGCATCGCCCCGAAGACGGTCCAGCCGATCGGCAACAACCCGAACGCGGCCCCGTAGACGAACGACATCACCGCCTTGTCGGCGGGCATTTGGAAGACCGCGACGGCCAGCGCGATCGCCACGACCGCCCCGGCCGCCCCGGCCCAACTCGCCACCCATCGGCGGCCGACGAGTAAGTAAAAGAGCACCAGAACCGGCAGCGCAGCCACGATCGTCGAGGCGAGTTGGTTGCCCAGCGGGTCGAGCCGTTGCGTGTAAGCGAAGAGCATGGGAGAGGCTTCGAGCGGAGGGAGGTTTGTTCCGAGATGCTATTAATCGTGCCGACCGCCGCAACCCAGAAGATCGAAACAGGGCGAACTCGCGAACATCTGCCGGTCGGCGAAGGGCGGGGTTTTGCGGAAGGTCGGCCGATGACGGAGCCGAGTGAAGAAGGAGAAACTTTCACGACAACGGGCTTCACGCGAACCGGGTCAACGGGATGGCCGATTCGTAACCCCGCCCCTCAAGCATTTGCGGAGTAACTGACATGATCCGAACTTATAAGGTGTTGCTCATTGCGGGCCTGACGATCTTCGGCGTCTGGGGGTGTGGCAAGAGCGGCATCGCGACCACGGCCGAGAAGGATACGAACATCGCGAAGGTCGCGAAGCTCGAAGAGGAAGTGAAGGCCACCTCCGCCGCCCGTGACACGTTCCGCCAGAAGCTTGCCCAGGCCGAGGAACAACTGCGTGCCGAGGTCGCCCGTAGTGGAGCGATGCAAAAAGAACGAGACGGCCTGAGTGCGCAACTGAAGGAAAAGGCTCAGGAGCACAAGGAACTGCTCGCCCAGTACGACAGCTTCCGCAAGAACCTGCGGGAGTTGATCGGCCAGGCCGAAGTCGCGATGGCCCCGAAGTCGCTCGGCGGCGTGCCAGCGACTCCGGTGAGCCTGACGAAGGGTGAACAGAAGTAAAGTTGGCGAGCGGCCCGGCGTAAGCGGGCCGTGTCTGTTCCACGCAGACATGGCCTGCTCGCCTTTGAGACTATCGGAAGCCGCCACCTCCACCGAATCCACCACCTCCGCCGAAGCCCCCGCCGCCAAATCCGCCACCCCCACCACCGCCGGAGCCGTTCAGGCCACCGCCGCCACCGCCGAAGCCGCCGCCCCCGCCGCCGCCCCCCCCGCCGTTTCGGCCGATGGGATTCGACCGACCGATGATGGGAATGTCCTCGAAGCGCAGCCCCTCGGCCCGTGTGGTGCCGGCGTAGATGCGGGCGGAAACGCCCGAGTCGGCTCCGAACTTCATGAGCGCGTCCAGCACAGCCGTCCGCCGTTTCTCGTCGAAGTCGGCCACGCCGGTCGGTTCGACCTTCACCGTGGCGTCGGTCAGATCGAGCCGCTTGAAGATGCCGTTGATGTGCCGCAGCCCGGTCGGGTTCAGTTCGGTCGCGCTCTCAATGAAGTCTTCGTGGTAGACGACGAAGTATTCGCCGAGGGCGAGTTGCTTCTGTCGCTCGAAGACGCCGCGGACCACGGCCCCGTTCGGCGTCACCACGCCGGGCGGAAGCTTCTTCGCGCGCAGGTTCCCCGCCGGCGTGTAGGTGCATTTCTCGTACAGCGTCCGCTTGCTGTCGGCCGTCGTGCAGGTCGAACAACTCGCGCTCGGCACGCTCATCGGCGGCATCGCGACCGAGGTCGGCGTTGCCGTCGGCGGCGGCAGGATCAGCGGCGGCGTCTCCGACTTGACGAGCTTCACCGACTTCGCCGGGACCGACGGCGGGGTGATCCGCTCGACCGGCGGTTGGCCGAAGCGTTCAACCGGCGGCAGGGGCAGGTTTCCCAGCGGGGTCGGTTCGGCAACCTTCGGCACCTGGGCGAGGGCGACGGTCGTCAGGCCGCACACGCTACCTGCGGCCAGCCAGAATCGAATCGTGGAACGCATAGCGAAACTCCGAACTGTAGGGTGGTGGGGGGGCGGGGGGGGGCCCCCCGGCCCCCGGGGGGGGCGAAGTGGGGGGCGCGCACACAAGGGCCCCCCCCCCCAAAACCCCCCCCCAGACCGCTAGTAAAAGAAGGGCCCCCG
>JBBQCQ010000059.1:0-10683 GCA_038318835.1 Gemmatales bacterium
CCATAATCGTCCCGGCACGTCGGCCGGCGTCGGCACGACCCCGGGCGGAAGGTTTTGGTCGCGGAACCGGCTTACGTACCAGTGTACTTCCTGATTGTCCTGCGTGGCGGTTTGGAACACCGGGGAGTTCGGATCGAAGGCGATCCGATCCCCCGGCTCGAGGCGACCTCGCATTTGCCGGTGCAGGTTCTTGGCCATCTCGCAAACCGGGTCGTGGTTCGGGGCCACGGCGTCGAAGACGATTTGCCCGACGGCGTACCCGGCCAGCAACACCAACGACGCTCGCACCAACCGCAACCGCCCCGCGAGTTGTGGGGCCAGCCACACGTGGACGCGGGCCCACCCGACCCCGGCCATCAAGCAGATCGCCGGGGCGAGGTGTTGCGACAGCCGACAACAGCCGCCGAAAGGGTACTTGTGCATCAGGGCGGCGGCAAGGTTCAACGCGAACGGTACGGTGCAGAGGACGACCAGGGCCCGGTTCCCGGCCCGCCAGGTCTGCCACAACCCGACCGCGAACAGGGCGAGCGTGAGCGTGCTCCCAAAGTTCTTGTCCCCGATCGGGTAAGCCGACATCCGCCCGGCCAATCGGGTCAACAGCCAGTCCGGGTACCGGAGGGCGTTCTCCGGTGGGAAACCCTCGCGCCAGTAGTCGAACATGAACCGCTCGACCGCGCGTCCGGCTTCGCCCTTTTGCTCCAGCCTGTGGACCGCGAGGCAACCGGCGAACGCGGCGACAAGGAGCAAGTTGAACGCGAGGTACAGGAGTTTCGCCCGCCGGTCCGGGTGCCGCCAGGCCACGGGAAGTAGATAGAGCGAGATCGCCCCCGCCACGAATACGATCGGGAACGACGACGCGACCGCCACCGGCACGGCGGCGGTCAGGAGGAGCAGCACCCACATGCGCGTCGGCCGGCGGTGCCAGTTGACCGCGAGCGCGAGCAGGGCAGCGGCCCAGAATAAATCAACGGCATACGGCTTCAGGGTCGAACACATGACGACCGGCCAGCGGGCAGAGGCGAGCAGGCCGACAGCAAGGGCGGCCGCCGTCGGGGAAGTGGTCCGCCGGGCGAACTCCCAGAACGCGGCGAGCGCGGCGACACCGCACAGGAGCGGGACGAGCCGCAACGCCCACTCGCCGTCGCCGAAGGTCAGGTACACCGCCCGCTCGGCCCACAGGAAGAGGACAGGGCTGACCTGGAAATAGTCGAGCGTTCGCGTCAGATCGAGGAACCCCCGGTCGGCGACATTCAGACCGAGCATCGCCTCGTCGCCCCAGATGGTCGGGCCGATGGCGAATCGAAAGACGCGGGCGATGACCCCGACCGCGATCATGACGAGCGCAGCCCGGCGGAGAGTCCGATTGAACTCCCGCACGGGCAAATCGTCCGACGTTTCGGGGCCGGTGGGCATGACAGCGCGTCCGATCGGGTACCGGGGAGAAAACAAAGGCATTAACCGAAGTGAGAATGTTCGTCAATCCCGGTCATTTCCGTCAGATGTGTGGGTAAAAAAAGTGGGTCACTCGCGGGGAGTGACCCACTCTCGAAACAGTTACACCCCAACCTCGGCGGGCCGGATGGCTGGTCGGGCGAGGCAGGCGTGGGGCTAAATCAACTCCCGGATCCGCTCGCCCTCGGCGACGTGCTGCGGGCGACCCGTCGGGTCGATCACGGCCGTTTCCGGTGTCAGGCCGAGCGAGTGGTAGAGCGTTGCGAACATGTCGCCGAAACTCACCGGGCGGTCCTTCGCGGTCTCGCCGAGGCGGTTCGTCGAGCCGACCACCTGGCCGGTCTTGATGCCGCCGCCGGCGAGGACGGCACAACTCACCTGCGGCCAGTGGTCGCGGCCGGCCCCCTTGTTGATCCGCGGCGTGCGGCCGAACTCGCCCCACGCGATCACCGTCACGTCGTCGAGCATATCCAGCCGGTCCAGGTCCCACACGAGGGCCGACAGGCACTGGTCGAGCTTCGCCCCGTGGTCGCGGACCAGGTCGAAGTTCTTGCCGTGGCTGTCCCACCGGCCGTAGCTCAGCGTCACGCATCGGGCACCGGCCTGCACCAGGCGGCGGGCGACCAGCAGGTGTTCGTTGACCGTCGGCGCACCGTCGAACTGGAACTTGTACGGCTTCCCATCGCCGTAACGGTCGCGGATCTTCGGGTCTTCCTTCGACACGTCCAGGGCTTCAATCAGCCGGCTGGAAGTTAGCACGTTCATCGCCCGCTCGGTGTGCGAGTCCATGCCGATCAGGCTGCCGTTCGCGTCCAGGTCTCGCTTCAGGTTGTCGAACCCGGCGAGGAGTTGCTTGCGGTCGCCCATGCTGATGGCGTTCGCGCCGTTCATCTTCATGTTGGCGATGTCGGGGCCGTTCGGCCGGAACGCGCCGTAGGTGCTGCCGAGGAACCCGGTCTTGCCGGCGTCGCTCCATTCGATGTGGCTCGTCTTCTCGGCGAGGCCGACGAACGGCGGCACCGACGGATCGACGGGGCCGTGCAGTTTCGCCAGCACCGAGCCGATGCTCGGCCGACCGCCGAGGGCGGACAGCGATTCATTCCGCCAGCCGGTCGTACACTGGTAGGCATCGTGGCCACCGGCCGCACCGACGATCGACCTCACGATGGCGAACTTGTCCATCATCGCGGCCATCTTCGGGAACACTTCGCAGATTTCGATGCCGCTGACGTTCGTCTGGATCGGCTTGAACTCGCCGCGGATTTCCGCCGGGGCGTCCATCTTCAGGTCGAACATGTCCTGGTGCGGCGGTCCACCGCCGAGGAAGACGTTGATAACGGCCTTATGCTGCGACCCGCTCAGGCTCGGCGTGTTCGCCTTTGCGGCCGCTTCCGCCCGGTAAACGTCCGCGAGGGACAGCGAAGCCGCGCCGAAACTGAGTGCCCCGACCTTGAGGAACGATCGCCGGGGGACGCCGTCGCAGTATCGGCTGATGCCGCCGTGGAACGTCAACATGGGAGGAAGCCTCCGATAGCGAAGAGGGGCGGGTGGGGTGGGATGACCAACGGTGTGTTATGTGAGTGTACCGTCCCATTCTACGCCAGGCAAGCCAAAACTCTTGGCATACGAGCGATCGAAACTTCACCCGGACAGAGCCTCTGCCAGTAGTCGGGCCACCGCCTGCGGTTCCTCGGCCTCGGCGATGGCTGCACTCACGGCGATGCGGTTCGCACCGGCGGTCACGACTTCGGCGATGTTTTCCGGGCGAATGCCGCCGAGGGCGAAGGCCGGCAGCGTGGTGGCGGCAAACGCGGCCCGCACGAATTCCAGGCCGGCGAGCTGGTCGAAGCCCTTCGTGGTGCTGGCGAAGGTCGGGCCGACGCCGAGATAGTCGGCCCCGTCGAGGATCGCTTGCCGGACCTGGGCGAGCGTGTGCGTGCTGACGCCGACGAGCGCATTCGGCCCCAGAATGCGGCGGGCGTCGGCCGGCGGCAAATCGTCTTGCCCGAGGTGAACGCCGTCCGCCCCGACGAGGCGGGCGATGTCGGGGCGGTCGTTCACGATGAAAACGGCGTTCGCCTTCTGCGTCCACTTCCGAACCTGATGCGCCAGTGCGATCAACTCGCGGTCTGGCATCTGCTTCTCGCGAAACTGGAAGATACCCGCCCCGCCGGCGGCCGCCTCGGCAATCGTCCAGTCGAGCGTGTTCACGCACTGCGAACCGGTGAGCAGCACGTACAGACGGGCGGCGGCAAGGCGTTCGCGACTGACCGAATTCGTGAGCACCGCTCGTTCCAGCGTGTACGCGGCGTAGCGAATCTGTTCGACCTCGCGGGCGAACCGGGAGTTGTCGAGCTTGCCGAATTCTTCTAGGCTGCGCAGCGATTCCTGCAACCGCTTGAAGTTGACAGCCGCCACCTGCTGCGGGGTGGCCCGCTGGAATTCGCCGGCCGCCGAGATGCTCGTGCCCACGTCGCCGAGGGTGTCGCGGGACCGCAGGAGCAGGGCCGGCGGCAGCAACTCGGTCGCGTCGGCGAGTCGATGGCGTAACGTCTTCAACTCGCCCGTGAGGCTGGCATCGTTCAACCCGAACCGGGCGTAGTCGTCGAGCACGCGAAGCGATTCGCGGGCACGGTTCAGATTCGCGTCCAGGATGCGGGCGGCCTCCGAGTGCTCGGCCGGATCGGCGACAAACTCCGCGGTGGGCTCTTCGACCGAAGTCGGAGCCGCCATCATGTCGCTCCGCAGGGCCGTTTCGATCTTCGCGATCCGGACGCCGTGCCGTTCCAGGGCGGCGCGGAAGCCGTCGTCCAGCGTCATGACAGCCAGCATCACGAGGTCGGTCGTCAGCGATGGCTCGCCGCGGAGGCGGAGCGAGTGAGCCTTCGCGGCGCGGTAAATCGAATGCGTTGGCGGAGCGGGAACGGGGGCGAAGGTTTCCAGGTGGCGCTGCAAGGCCGGGACGTCGTACCCGAGCCGGATCAAGAGTTCTGCCGGTCGGCCTTCGTCCTCTTCGAGCAGGCCGAGTAGCCAGTCGGACAACCGCACGCTCGGCGAACTAGCCTTCTCTGCTCGATCGCGGGCAGAACTTTCGGACCGTTCGACGGCCGGACTGACATCGTGGCTCATGGCGGCAAACTACCTGATCGGGGAAATCGATCTTATTCATCCTACTTGCCCAGTCCGCAGTCGGTAGCTTGCCCCACCGTCGCCGCTTACCCCCGGTGCCCGCACGACCGGCACGACCGGCGGGGAACTCCCAGGGACTTCGGGCCACTTCGCCAGCGTTCTTTGAGAAAAGTCGCGGCCGGGTCGATGATAAATTGCTCTTGCACTTTCGGCGGACGGATTCTGCCGGGCGGATCGGCCGACTGCGGTCGGTGGAGAAGGAGTCATGATGACGTTCCGACGATCGCACTTCCTCTGCCGGTTGAGCCTGATGGCCTGCTTGGCGGCGGGGTCGGTCGCGATGGTGAGTGCGCAAGACGCGGCCAAGAAGGCTGTCGTGAAGAAGGCCGACGACGAGAAGGATGAAAAGAAAGACGAAGCGAAGAAGGACGATGGAAAAAAGAAACCTGTCAAACTCGGGCCGGTGGTGACCTCGGAGGTGACGCACAACCTCCAGGAGTGCATCGCTTTCGCGCTCGCCCGGCAGCCGAATATCAAGGCGTCGATGGCCACGCTGCGGGCGACCGAGATCGGCGGCCGCTCGCTGACCAATCTTAGCCGCGTCGCCCAACTGCTCACGCCCGACCTGTGCTTCCGCCAGCAGCAGGCCGCGCGAGGGCTGACCACGGCCCAGGCCGACGTGTTGCGGGTGCAGTACGAGACGATCTACGACGTGACGCGGCAATACTACACGTTCGTTTACGCCCGCCAGCAGGAAGCGACCGCGACGGACATCATCGACCAGATGGAAGTCTTCTACGACATCGCCAACGAACTCGTGAAGGAGGGGGCACAACCCGACCTCAACCAGTTCTCGCTGTTTCGCATGGAAGACGCGATTGCCGAAGTGAAGAAGCCGCGGATCACCTCCCGCAACGGCCAACTTCAGGCACTCGCGGCCCTGAAAGAAGCGATGGGCGTCGAGCAAGCGTACTCGTTCGTGCCACGGGACACGGAACTGCCCCTCATGGGTGGCCAGTTGACCCAGGATCAAGTGAAGAGTTTCGCCCTGTCGCGGCGGCCGGAACTGACGCTGGCCGCCGCTGGCGTGGATGTCTTCCGCCTCGAAGTCTGCGCCCAGGCGGCGGTCCCGCGCCGCATGCGGGTGCCGACACTGGCGAGTGGCACCGACCTGCACAGCCGGTACGTGCCCGGTCCGGTGCGGAACGGCGAGTACCGCCCGGGGGCGCTCGCCCCCGAGATGCCAACCAACCTCATCGGCTCGCGCGAAGACCGCGTGGCCCGTGCGCTCGAGTTCAGCAACCGTCAGGAGACGGTTCTGGAGAAGACGCAGAATCTGGTCGAACTCGAAGCCACGAACTCGTTCCTGATCTGGCAATCCATGCTGGAGCGGTTCGACCTGGCCAAGACCCGGTACGACAGTGCACAGAAGATGGTGAAGCTGTCCCGCGACAACGCGCCGAGCATTCGCAAGTACGATCAGCTCATCCTGAACGAAGCCCTCGCGGCGAAGTCTCAGGCCGAGTACCTCGAAGCGGCGTTCGAGAATATCAAGGCCCTGGCCACGCTTCAACGGGTCACGACCGGCGGCATCGTGCCGAATTTTCCGCAGAAGTGAATCGTCGTTCCTCGGGAGGTGGACTGTGGGACTCGGATTTCAAGCCTCGGTACTGTTCGCGGCGGTCGGCCTGATGGGGGCCACCACCCCAACCTCGGCCGGCGATCAGCCCTTGCGCATCGGCATGGTGCAGGGCATGTTCCGCGACGTTCAGCCGATCATGGTCCAGGCCATCGCCCGGCCGTTCCGCACGCTCATGGAGCGGCAGACCGGCCTGACCGGCGATGTGGAAATCCTGACCGACGCGACCCTGATGGCCAAGAAGATGAAGGAGCAGAAGCTCGACCTCGGCGTCTTCCACGGGTTCGAGTACGCCTGGGTGAAGACGCAGTACCCGGACCTCGTGCCGGTCTCCGTGGCCATGCCCCAGGGCGGCATCGTGCAGGCCGTGGTCATTGTCCACACCGACTCGAAAGCGAAGAAGCTCGACGACCTGGACGGCGAGGCGATTCTCATCCCACGGGGCACGAAAGCCCACTGCCTGATCTATCTCGATAAGCTCCGGGCCGGGCTGCCGAAGACGGCCGCCCGAACGGTCCCCAAGACCGGGCTGACACCCGAAGAGGCTCTGAACGCCGTCGCACTCGGTGAGTACCCAGCCGCCCTCATGGACGCGGCCGCCTTCACCGCCTACCAGAACCTTCAGCCCGGTGCGGCGAAGCGACTGAAGCCCCTGGTGCGATCGGAGAAGTTCCCGCCCGGCGTGCTCCTTACCCGCAAGGGAGCGCTGCCCGACGCAACCCTCACCCGGCTCCGCGAAGGACTGAACTCGGCCCACAAGACGGCCCAGTACAAGCCGCTGATGATGATGTGGAACCTGCAAGGTTTCGAGAACCCACCGACCGATTACGATCAACAACTGGAAAAGTGCGTGCAACTCTACCCGATGCCCGCCTCGCCCCCAGCCACCGACTCGACGAAGAAGGACTAACCGATCCTGTCGGTACGCATTCGCGCACACGCACACCCCTCGCGGCTCGCGGGGGGTGGTTGTTTTCATGCCACCAACTGAGCTAGATTGAGCGGGGAATTCTGGGGTATGTTACCCCATCATCTGAACAGATTAGCAGCAGAGGCGTTCCCGATGGCGGAGACGATTGAGACGGTTTCGATTTCCGGCGAAGTTCGCTCGCGGTTCTTGCGTTACGCCATGTCAGTCGTGACCGGCCGGGCACTCCCCGACGTGCGCGATGGCATGAAGCCCGTGCAACGCCGCATCCTGTTCTCGATGTATCACGACTCGAATTTGATCTTCGAGCGGAAGGCCTCCAAGTCGGCGAAGATCGTCGGAGACGTGATGGGCAACTATCACCCACACGGCGACGGTGCGATCTACGACGCCCTCGTGCGGATGTCGCAGGAGTGGGTGATGCGCGTGCCGCTCGTCCACGGCGAAGGGAACTTTGGCTCGGTCGATGGCGACCCACCAGCCGCGTACCGCTACACCGAGGCGAAGCTGTCGAAGGCGGCCGCGTTTCTGCTTACGGAACTCGACCAGGAGACGATCGACTTCCGCGACAACTACGCCGGCAACAAGCGCGAGCCGATCGTGCTGCCGGCCCAGTTCCCGAACCTGCTCGTCAACGGCACCGCCGGCATCGCCGTCGGCATGGCGACCAACATCCCGCCGCACAACTTCGCCGAGGTCGTGCGGGCGAGCATGTTCCTCATCGACAACCCCGACGCCACGGTGGCGCTTTTGCTGGACAAGGTGAAGGGGCCGGACTTCCCGCTCGGCGGCAAGATCGTGACCGACCGGCCGACGTTGCGGAAGATTTACGAGGAGGGCACCGGCAGCATCAAAGTGCAGGGCGAGTGGAAGCTCGAAGACCTCGGCCGCGGGCGTGCCCAGATCGTTGTCACGTCGATCCCCTACGGCGTGGACAAAGGGGCACTCGAGAATTTCATCGGCGGGCTGATCGAGGATAAGAAACTGCCGCAACTGCTGAGCGTGTCCAACGAGACGAACGACAAAGACGGCATGAGAATCGTCCTGGAACTGAAGGCCGACGCCGACCCCGTGCTGGTGATGGCGTACCTGTACAAGCACACCGACCTGCAAAAGAACTTCGCCTACAACATGACCGCGCTGATCCCAAGTGCGGACGGCAAGACGATGGTGCCGAAGGACGGGCTGAGCCTGAAGGACATCCTCCAGCACTTCCTCGACTTCCGCATGGAGACGGTGAAGCGGCGGTTCGAATTCGAGCTGCGCCGACTACGAGCGAGGATTCATATCCTCGAAGGTTTCCGCATCATCTTCAACGCGCTCGATCGGGCGATCAAGCTCATCCGCGAGTCGAACGGCAAGGCCGACGCAGCCGAAAAGCTGAAGGCCGAGTTCGCTCTCGACGACGATCAGGCGACGGCCATCCTCGACGTGCAACTCTACAAGATCGCGAAGCTCGAGATTAACAAGATTCTCGAAGAGTTGAAGGAGAAGCGGAAGCGGGCCGAGGAGATCGAAACGATCCTCGCCTCGAAAAAGAAGCTGTGGGCGATCATCAAGGGCGAACTGGAGAAACTCGCGGAAGACTTCCCCGAGCGCCGCAAGACGCGGATGGCCAGTGAGGACGACGTGCTGGAGTTCGACGAAGAGGCGTACATCCTGAAGGAAAATACGAACGTCGTGCTCACCCGCGATGGGTGGATCAAGCGCGTCGGCCGGCTCGCGTCGGTCGAAAGCACCCGCGTCCGCGAAGGCGATGCCGTCATCGCGGTCGCGCCCGGCAGTACGCTCGACACGGTTGTCTTCCTGGCCGACGACGGCACCGCGTTCACCACGCGCATCAACGAAGTGCCGGCCAGCAGCGGTTACGGCGACCCGATCACGAAGTTCTTCAAGCTCGCCGACGGCGTGCGGATCCTCGCGGCCATCACGACCGACCCACGGTTCACGCCGACCGACACGAAGAATGGGCCGCACCTGTTCGTGGCGACCTCGGCTGGCAACGTCCTGCGAATGCCGCTGACCGGCTTCCGCCCCGAGTCCACGAAGGTCGGCCGGCGGTACGTGAAGCTCGACGACGGCGACAAAGTGGTGATGGCCCAACTCGTCGGCGGCGAAGAAAGTGTGATGCTCGCCTCGCGGCAGGGGTACATCATTCACTTCAAGCTCGACGAGGTGAACGTCCTCTCCGGCGTGGGCAAGGGCGTCATCGGCATCAACCTGGGCGACGACGACATCTGCATCGGCGGCGTTCTGATCGGCGGCAGCCGGTTCGACGCGATCGAGGTTGAGCAGTCCAACGGCAAGACCGCCCGCTACGGCCGCGAGGCCCGCCGCCTGGTCGGCCGCGGCGGCAAGGGAGACGAAGTCGTGAAACGACTGACGCACGCCCGCATCGTGCCGCCGCCGATCGAGCTGGTGAACTGGGACGAGATCGAGGGCAAGCCGACGAAGGCGAAGGGTAACGGGACGTTGTCCAACTGACCATGAACGCCAACCCACCGACTGCGGCAGAACTTGAAGCGAACCCGGTCGTCCGGGCTGCACTCGATCAGGCTTGGCAAGACTCGTTGCCCGCCGATCCCGTTCGCCGTCACGAGGAAGGGGGCTGGATTTATGTGAACGTTTCAACCGGTGAGGTGCGGATCGTGCGAGCGAGTGGTGGCATTCAAACCGCTATAGACTTATCGTCTCCACCAATCTTTCTCGACGCCATCGTCGTTGGGAAGTTCCACACGCACCCTAACCCTACGAGTGAAGGGGTGGAAGCCGGGTCCGAGCCGCGGCGACCTCTTGATCGACGCCGTACACGGCGTTCCCGACTTGATCCAAGCCGACAACGGGGTGTATTATTCTGGCCCGGACTGCCGACGCGGCGGTCTCGGGGGCAATCCCGGGTGGGTGTAACCGCGTTTGCGGCGCGTTGTTTCCAGCGGTTCGCGGTTGGCCTTAACGAAAACACGGCCTCTGAAGCATGCTGTTGGTGCTCAAACCCACTGCATGGAGGCCGTCCGATGATTCTGACACCGGTTCCCCAGCCCGACAAGACCGATTCGATCGTCACGCTGCCGCCCGATCTGCGTGACTTCGCTCGCCAGGCTGCCCACAACGGGACCACACTCGATACCTTTGAACGTGGACTCCTCAAACGGCTCCTCGCGATGGGTCAAACCACCACCGATCTCTTCCTGAGCGTTCAAGGCAACGGCGATATCGGACCGACTGTGGAGACCGCCGATCGCACACTCCTGCACCGTAGCGAGACACCGCAAGGGCGTTCGATCCGGACCATCTTCGGGCGGCATTGCTTCCACGCCTTCGTCTACTCACGCGGCCCGAAACAGAAGATCGAACTGCGGCCCATCGACACGCGACTCAACCTGCCCGGGGGCCACGCCTCGTATCGGCTCCAAGAATTCACGCAACTGTTCTGCGTCGAAAAAGCCTTCGGCGTCGGGGCCAAACAGTTCGAGGCGATCTTCGGCCAGAAGCTGTCGGTCGCCGTACTCGAAGACATCAACCGCGACATGGGCAC
>JBBQCQ010000060.1:0-10642 GCA_038318835.1 Gemmatales bacterium
CGGGTCTGGCTTGCCCCGCGTCACGTCTTCGCCGCACACGATCGTCGGGAAGTAGTCACGCGTGCCGGTCGCCCCGAGCAGCAGGTTCAGGTTCTCTCGCGGGGCCGACGACCCCACTGCCTGCGGCCAGCCTTCCGCCTCGAAGGCGTCCAGCAGTGCCTTCACCCCCGGCAGCAGTTGCGTGCCGCCGGCCACCACGCTGTCGCGGTAGAGCGTCTCCTTCCGCAGCGCGAGAACCTCACACTTCAAATCATCCGCGTTGGGGTCGTACAGGGTGCGAATGATTTCGGGGTTCCGCCAGCCGAAGGTGCGGGCAAAGTCGGCCCGTGTGAACGGGTGGCTGATCTCCGCAGACAGTTGTTCCCACGCCTGGAAGTGCTGTTCGGCCGTGTCGACGAGCGTACCATCTACATCCCACAGAATGCCGATTGTGTCAGCTTTCATAGTTATGCCTCTTCGGTGGGTACGAACTGTCGGGTAAAATCAACCTTCTCGTGATAGTAGAATTGACAGGGTTTGACTTTTCAGAATCCTGAACAATATAGCCCTGATAGGAAAATCCCACCGGACCCGCCATGCTCCCCTCTCAGACACAATCGTTGTTACGCGACGGCATCTCGGCCGCCCAGGCGGGCAACAAGGTCCGGGCGCGGTTTGTCATCCGTCAAGTCGTCGGTCAGGAACCCGAAAACGAAGTCGCCTGGCTGTGGTTGGCCAACGTCGCAGCCGACCCGGCCGAGGCGCTGTCGTGCCTGCGGACCGTCCTGAAATTGAACCCCGACAATCGCCACGCGAAGACTGGCCTCACGTCGGCGGTCGTCCGCACGGCCATCGACGCGGCCCAGCGGAAGGACTTCCCGGCCGCCCGCCAACTACTCCGCGAAGCCCTCGCCGTGGACCCGGACCACGAGCACGCCCTGCTCTGGATGGCCGGCGTTTCGACCTACCCGAGCGATTCCATCCGCTACCTCCGCCGGGTGCTGGAGATTAACCCGAACAACGAGCGGGCGAAGCAAGGCCTGGCGCAGTACCCGGCCCAGCCCGAGTGGACGTGCCCGCTGTGCGAGGCACCCGCACGCGAGGCGGTCGCGCGGTGTACCCACTGCAACGCTATCGTCACGCTGGCCGATCCGACCGCCTTCGACACGCCGACCGGGGCGGACGAAACCCTGATGGGCCGGGCCATCACCCGCCTGGCCCCGCTGGCGCAGAAGGCCCCCGGCAGTGCCGACGCCTTCCGCCTGGGAATGGCTTACCTGAACATCGGCCGCCCGGCCGAGGCGATCAAGGTCTTCAACGCCGCGGCCACCCGGCCCGACGCCGACGCCGACGGCAAGGCTCAGGTGCATAAACTCGCTGCCCACTGGCGAACCGCCGCCGCCACCCAACGGCCGGCGAAGCCAGACGCGGCCGAGGGGCCGCCACTGGTGATGGTGGTGGACGACAGCGCCACCGTGCGAAAGCTCGTCACCGTCGCCCTGCAAGGGGCCGGCTACCGGGTCTTTAGCCTCGCCGACGGCCTGCAAGTAGCCGAGGCCTTGCAGACGCACGGCGTGCCGGCCCTGGCCATCCTGGACATCACGATGCCGGGCCTGGACGGCTTCGGCGTGTGTACGTTGCTCCGTGAAAAGCCGGAAACGGCGAAGGTGCCGGTGATCTTCTTGACCGGCAAGGACGGGTTCTTCAACAAGCTCCGTGGCAAATGGGCCGGCGCGGCCGAGTACCTGACGAAGCCCTTCCAGCCGAAGGCTCTCGTCGAAGTCGTGGGCAAAGTCCTCGCCGCGAACAAGTAGACCCGACTTCGGAAGTCGATCGCTGCCCCACCACTATTTCTCATTCGACTTCCTGCCGCCGAGCGAACAGAATCGAGGCCGCTGTGTTGCACGGCGTTCTGTTCCCGTTCTTCGGGGTACTTCCATGAATCGCACGGTCTCCTTACCCAAGTACCAGCGGGTGGCCGACGCGCTCGAATCGGCCATCCGCGATGGCGAGTGGGACGGCGAGAAGATGCCGAGCGTTCGCGATGTGGCCGCGCGGCACCATGTGTCCATCGTCACCGCGTCGCGGGCCATCCAGGTCATCCGCGATAAAGGCCTCATTCACATCATCGAGCGGGCCGGGGCGTTCCGCATGCCCGCCCCCACGGCCGACAAGTTCGCCGTCGTGCTTCGCGTGACCCCCAGTGCCATCGCCAACGAGGTGGCCGCGTATGTTCGTGCTGGCTTTGAGATGCTCGCCCGGCGAATGCCGATGCACCTGCCGACGGAAGTGTTCCACCTGTCGCCCGGCCTGACCCTCGATGCCGCGACGGGGGCGGCACGGGCCGCCGCCGCGAGCGGCATCAAGGGCGTCTTCCTGCTGCCGTCCCGCACCAGTGAGGCCGAGACAAGGGCGGAGGAAGTCTTCCTCGACGGATGCCGGGCCGCCGGAATGCCGGTGGTGCTGATCGAGCGAAACCTTCGGGATCGTGAGGAATTGCGGTACGATCTGGTGACGCTCGACGACATTGCGGCCGCGAAGGCCAGCACCCGGCACTTGATCGACCTGAAGCGGAAGCGAATCGGCATGGCCGTCGCCTCGCCGACGAGCAGTCATCGCAACCGACTGGCCGGCTACCTGTTCGCCCTCCAGGACGCGCGCAAGAAACCCGGCGACTACCCCGACCACGTCCTGCATCTACCGGAGGAATATCCGACGGCCCGCATCGGCGAGCACCTCGTTGCCGAGATCGAGGCCCGCAACCTGGACGCGGTCATCTGCTACCACGACTACATCGCGATCAGCCTCATGGTCGAACTCCTGCGGAACGGCTATCGCGTGCCGGAAGACGTGGCCATCGTCGGGTTCGAGAACCTGCCGGCCGCGTCGATGACTTCGCCCGGCGTGACGACCTGCGAGTACCCGGCCGAGCAGGTGGCCGAGCAAGCGGTACGCTTCCTGTACGATCGGCGGAAGTTCCCCGACCGCCTGCCGGTGAAGGTCGTCGTGCCGACGCGGTTGATCGTCCGCGGGACGACCGACCCGACCGCGATAGGATAATCTTCGCTCGCATCGCCCGAACAGTTTCGGCAGCCGCGTGTCGCGCGTGGATAACTTCAGCGTCTGCTTTCTTCCTCCTGGGCCGCTGCATCATGGAACGTCGAGTCGATGTGGTCATCGTCGGGGGCGGCATCGTCGGCCTCGCGTTCGCCGGCGAAGCCGCCCGACGCGGCAAGTCGGTTGCCGTGCTCGAACGCTCGCCGCGGGCGGTCGGTGCATCGGTTCGCAACTTCGGCATGATCTGGCCCGTCGGCCAACCGTCCGGGCAACTCCGCGACATCGCCCTTCGCAGTCGCGAACGATGGCTCGAACTCCGCGATGCGGCCGGTCTGTGGGTTCACGAGTGCGGGTCGCTGCACCTGGCGCACGCAGCCGATGAGTGGGCCGTGCTGCAAGAATTCGCTGCCGGGGCGGGGTCCTCGTGCAAACTTCTGTCACCGGCGGCCACGGTCGAGCGATACCCGGCCGTCAATGCCCACGGACTGGTCGGTGCGTTGTTCTGTGACTACGAATTGTGCGTCGAGCCACGGCAGGCGTCGGACCAACTCGCCCGCTGGCTCGCGGGGTATGCCGACGTGACGGTACAGTTCGGCACGACCGTGACGGCGATCGAAATGCCCCGCGTGCGAACAGCCACCGGCGATGTGTGGCACGCCGACGCGGTGTTCGTCTGCTCCGGGGCCGACTTCGAGACGCTCTTCCCGCGCGAGTTCGCGGCCACGCCACTGCGGCGGTGCAAGCTTCAGATGATGCGCACGGCCCCGCAGCCGGGCGGTTGGCGGATCGGCCCGCACCTCGCCGGCGGGCTAACGCTCGCCCACTACGCGGGCTTCCACGCGTGCCCCTCGCTGCCGGCCCTCAAGGAGCGATTCGCGGCCGAGTACCCGGAGCACACCCGGTTCGGCATTCACGTAATGGCGTCGCAGAATCAGGCCGGCGAGGTCGTGATCGGCGATTCGCACGAGTACGATGCCGCCATCACGCCGTTCGACAGCGCGCGAATCGATGATCTGATTTTGGCATACCTGCGCACGATGCTGCACCTGCCCGACCCGCGGATCGAGGCCCGATGGCACGGCGTGTACGCGAAGCACCCAACGCAGGCGCTGTTCGCGATGCAACCGCAGCCGGGGTGTCACGTTGTCGCCAGTCCGGGCGGGGCGGGCATGACGCTGTCGTTCGGCTTCGCGGAGGCATGGTGGGACGCGGCCGTGGCGGGGACTATCATAAAGATGTGACTTCCTCGCACCGACGGACCCCTGCCGTGCCGAAACTTCGCTTGCTACTCATCGTCGTTTTGTCGTTGTCCGCCAGCCTCGGCGGGGCGTACCTCGCGCGGGGCTTGAAATCTCCGAGGCCGACGCCGCCCGTCGATGAGACGCAGTTGCCGACCGTGCCCGCGTTCCGGTTCACGGAGCGCAGCGGCAAGACGGTGACGAACGCCGACCTGGCGGGGAAGGTGTGGATCGCGTCGTTCGTGTTCACGCGGTGCAGCGGCACTTGCCCGGCCGTGGCGGCAACACTCGCGCGGCTGCAAGGCGAACTGGCCGATGTGCC
Organism: Gemmatales bacterium; assembly: GCA_038318835.1. Taxonomy (GTDB): domain Bacteria; phylum Planctomycetota; class Planctomycetia; order Gemmatales; family Gemmataceae; genus Limnoglobus. The sequence continues at coordinate 4,597 of JBBQCQ010000060.1, forward strand.
GGCCGTGCGACTGGTCACGTTCACGATCGATCCGGACCGCGACACGCCGGAGGAACTGAAGAAGTACGCGGATCGCTACCGGGCCGACCCGGAGCGGTGGTTGTTCCTGACGGGACCGGAGAAGGAGATTCACGCCCTCGCGAATGAGGGCTTCCTGACGCTGGCGAAGAAGCGGCCGGACGGCAAGCCGGGCGACGAGTTCGACCACTCGACCTTCCTCGTGCTGGTCGATAAGGCCGGGCGGATTCAGGGGCACTTCGATGGCATTCCGCCGCAGCGGAGCGACGACACGAGTGTCTACGAGGCGAGTTTGAAGCGACTGAAGGAGAACGTGCGCGAGTTGGCCAAGGAGTGAGCCGAGCCGAGAGAAAATCACCGGCGGACTTACGTCGCGCCGTTCGCCTTTTGGTTTAGCGCACCAGCGAGAGCACGCCGGCCACGGCGACGGCGGCGATCGTGGCGGCGGTCGCCGATGCGATCACGAGCAACTTCCACGTCGGTCGGCCGTCGATGGCGAGCGTCGAGCGGGTCGGGACCATGACCGTTCGCAACACCGTCACTTCCGCGGCTTTGTCCAACCCCGCCACGGGCGGCGGCGTTCGCGTGCCGGTGTCGGTGTCTGTCGCGGCCGCTTCCACGTCGTCTAACAAGAAGTCCGAGAACGACACCCGCGAGAGCGTCGGTATGCCCTGGCCCACGCCACGGCGGACCGGCATTGGGGGCAGCAGATCCGCGTCTGGCGGCGGCACCGCATCCCGTGTCCAGGGGGCGAGTGCGGTCAACAGGTCCGTCGGCGTCTGATAGCGGGCGGCCGCGTCCTTCGCCAGCAGTTGGTGAATCACCTTGGCCAGCCCCGCCGGCAACTCCGGCCGCAGGTCGCGGATCGGCGTCGGCTCGCGCAGTTGCTGCCACATGAGCTTCTGGGCCATCCGCCCTTCCGGGAACATCGTCCGCCCGGCCAGCAGGTAGTAGAACGTCGCCCCGAGGCTGTACAGGTCGGCCCGAATGTCCACGCGGGAACTGGCGACGGCCTGCTCCGGGGCCAGGTAATCGGCCGTGCCGAGGATCGACTGGTCGAACTGCTCGGTGAGGGGCGAATCGTCGATGGCGGTCATCCGCACCAGGCCGAGGTCAAGCAGTTTGATGGTACCATCGTGCGTGAGCAGCAGGTTGGCCGGCTTCACATCGCGGTGAACGAGGCCGTGGTCGTGCGTGTGCTGGAGGCCGAGCGCCGCCTGGCGAATGTAGGCGGCGGCGGCTTGCCACGGTAGCGCGCCGCGGCGGTGAACGAGGTGCTGGAGGCTAATGCCGCCGACATACTCCATGATGAGGTAGTACACCGAGCCATCCTTGCGGAGGTCGTGCGCGCGGATGACGTTCGGGTGGTCGAGAACGGCCGTCGCGCGAGCTTCGCGGAAGAATCGCTCGCGGGAGACGGTATCGGCCGACGCGGACACGGACAGCACCTTGAGCGCCGCCAGTCGGTGCATGACGTTGTGTTCGGCCAGATACACCTGCCCCGTGCTGCCGCCGCCGAGTTGATCGAGGATGACGTAATCGCCGAGGACGAAGCCCTTGTACTTCCCGGCCCGTAGTCGCTCGGCCTGGAAGGATGTTAGCAAGCCTTCTTGCCGCAGGTGGTCGAGGACCGCGGCAGGGCCGTCGGCGACCCGCCGGGTGAGGGCCGCATCGAGGCGGTCCATCGGCACCAGCCCGCTCTTGCGGAGGTTGGTCAACAGTTGATCGGTTGTCGTCGGGGCCGGCATGGTGGGATGCCCAGGGGGCACTCGTGGGAATCGGCGGTCACGGGCGGGCAGCGAGCAACATCCAGAGCGTGAACACGCCGACAACCGCGACGATCACGCCGACGGTACACCAACTCAGGAGCCGGCGGCAGCGTTCGGCATGGTCGAAGGTCGGGTCTTCCGGGGCGGCCGTACCCACGGCCTCGGCGGCGGCCTGATCGAGTTGCGTCCGCATCGTCAGTTCGCACGGCACCGAGGGGGCCGTGCCGTCGCGACACAGTTCAACCGTCCCGGCATCGTCGGTCTTCCGTCGTGGGATGGGCGTCGGGTAGCCAAGGGGCGTCGGCTGAAAATAGACGGCCGGCACGGTCGTCGTCTGGCCGGCTTCGTCCGAGACGGTCCCTTCGACCTGATTGAAGATGCGGTCGGGGAACACGGCGGTCGCGTCGGCCCACGGGGCCAGGGCGGCCATGGCGTCGATGGGCGTCTGATAGCGGCCGTCCGGGTTCTTCGCCAACATACGGTGGACGACATTCGCCAACTCTCGGGGCACGTCCGGCCGCAGGCGGGTGAGCGGGTCCGGTTCGGCAGAATAGAGCTTGAGGATTTTCGTCCGCACGTCGCCGTCCGGGAACGGCGGGTGGCCGGCGAGCAAGAAGTACAGCGTGGCCCCCAGCCCGTAGACGTCCGCACGGGTATCGACGCGGGAACTGTACGCCTGCTCCGGGGCGAGATACTCGATGGTGCCGAGGATCACGTCCGGGTTGTAGTCTTGCGTCAGGCACTCGCCGATGACGTGAACGATGCCGAGGTCGAGCACCTTGGCCGTACCGCGGCGGTCGATCAGGATGTTCGCGGGTTTGATGTCGCGATGGACGAGGCCGGCTTCGTAGGCGTGCTGCAAGCCGAGGGCGATCTGTCGGCCGCACTCCGCCGCCTCGCCGGCCGACAGAGGGCCGAACCGGGCGACGGCCGCCTGAAGGTTCATTCCCTCGATGTACTCCATCACGATGTACGGCGGCTCGACGTCGGTGTTCACATCGAAGACGGTGACGATATTCGGGTGCGACAGCTTCGCGGCGGCGTAGGCTTCCCGCAGGAACCGCTCGCGGGCCAGCGGCGCAGCGCCGGCGGCCGGGCGGAGCACCTTGATGGCCACCTGCCGGTCGAGGCCGAGGTGGTCGGCGAGGTAGATTTGGCCCATGCCGCCGCGGCCGATGCGGTCGCGAATCTGGTAGTTGCCCAGGCGGAAGCCCTGGTAGCGGCCGTGCTGGAGTTGTTCCGCCTGAAACGGTGTGAGGAGGCCGGCGGCGACCATCTGTTGCAGCAGGCGGGCCGGCGTCAGTTCGACGAGTTGTCGCGGCTTGGCCCGGAGCAGGAAGCCGCGGAGGGCATCCTCGGCGACAAGCTGACTCTTACGGACCAACGCGACGGTAGCATTCAAGGTGGCCGGTTTCGCCATACAGCCCACGCGGCGGTGGAGAAAATCAACGGATTCGAGGCCTAATCGGCTGAACCCTAGAACACGTTTCGCCCACGCGGGAATCGGTTTGGTCCTCAGTATTAGAATTTCTCGGCTCGCCGCTGGCGTTCCGATCGAGCGTGTTCTAGGGTTTAGGACTGTCATTACGTCACCACGGCCCGACCCTCATGATGCTCCGCCGTTCGTCTCCGTCCCGCCGGTGCGGGGTCGCTACCGTCGAGGCGGCGATCGTGCTGTCGCTGTTGCTCGTGCCCGTCCTCCTGGGCGTCTGGGAGATCGGCCGACTGATTTACGTTCAGCAGGTCGTGACGAACTCGGCCCGCGAGGGTGCGCGGCTGGCGGCCCAGGGGCGAATCGTCAACCGCCTCGGCACGCCGACGGCCATCGAGTTCAAGACCGGCACGCCGAATGTCCGGGACACGGTGGTGGAGGCCATCCTCACTGGCGGTCTGGCGAATCTGTCTCGTGCCGAAGCGGGGAACCCCGACCAGAGCGATATCGTGGTCAAGTTCGCCTTCGACAATGACGCCCTCAGTGCGAACCCGCCGGCCGGCCCCTCGACGGGTGCGAAGAACCAGCGGTTCCGGGTGTACGTCGAGATTCCGTTCGCGAAGGTGCGATGGATCACCGTCGGCCTCGTGAACCCGACGAAGGTGACATACACCGTGGACTGGCAAATGCTCGTGGACGATGCCTTCACCGTGACGACCGACCTGCCCAAGTGGTAACGCCCCGCGGATGCCGGATGTTGCTCGGAGAGACCTTATGATTCGCCGCCCTGCCCCGACCCGCCGTGCCGGTTCCGCCACCGTGGAAGCGGCCATCGTGATGAGCGTGTTCCTGCTCTTCCTGTTCGGCATCTTCGAGTACTGCCGGTACTTGATGATGATCGAAGTGACGACGAACGCCGCCCGCGACGGTGCCCGGTACGCCGTGGTCAACGTGGACAAGGGCAGCACCTTCGACGTGACCGACTATTCCGCGAGCGTACCGTCGATCACGAAGTACGTGAACAACAAGATGGCCGGCGTGAACGCGATGATCGACAGCTACACTGTGACGGTGTTCGCGTGCGACAGCGACAAGCTGGCGCTCACGCCCCCGCAGGCGGTGGCGAAGTCGGGATCGACCTGGAACCAGGCCCAGTTCGGCGAGCGGATCGCTGTCAAGATCACCGGCAACTACCGCACGATTCTGCCGAGCTTCTTGCTTATGGACGCGGTCTTCCCGGTGAACGTGGCCGTGACCATGGGCAGCGAAGGGTAACAGCGACCTGGCGACCCCCGGACGATCCCCCTCGTCCTTCGGATTCCCCTGCCGCCGCGAGGCGGCTTCCCGTCCGTACCTGCACGACCCGCGCACTCGGTGCGCTTCGGGGCGGCCCTGCGCCGCCGTTCCAGAGGTTCCCTCGGATGTTCTATCGCACTCACACCCCGGCCCACCGTCGGGGCAGCATCATCCCGATGATGGCCGTTTGCGCCACGGCCCTGTTCGGGTTCGTGGCGCTGGCCATCGACATCGGCATGCTCATCGTCGCCCGGTCGGCCGCCCAGAACGCGGCCGACACGGCCGCCCTCACGGGCGCGCGAACGCTCGACAACCGGGTGCCGGTGGGGATGACGTCCGACGCGTATGACAACCAGAAGCAAGTGGCCATCAACACTGCTCGCGACTCGGTACTCGTGCTGCAGAACCCGGAGAACCAGTCGCTGTTCGCCGTCACGAACATCGTCGTCGGCATCTTCGACTACAACACATCGACGCAGGTGTTCCGGCCGCAGTATCCCGGCGGGAACGCCCAATACCCGTCTGGCACGCCGACGGGCAAGACTTGGGACGTGAGCAACAAGAACCAGAGCAAGCCGACCGGCAAGGCGTGGTCCACGGTCGAGGTGACGGTGTCGGCCAACCAGCCGGGGTACTTCTCGCGGATCTTCGGCGTGACGTCGCTCCCGCAGTCGGCCTACGCCGTCGCCGCCCACCGCCCGCGGGACATCGCGCTCATCCTCGACATGTCCGGGTCGATGAAGTTCGGCAGCACGTTCTCGTACCCGCCGGGCACCGCGGGTTCCACGGGCGTGACCGACGGCTTGATGAACCCGGACCCGGACTACCCACGGTTCGGCCACTACGCCCGGTACCCCACGACGAGTCAGCCGAACGCCTTCATGCGGACGACGCAGTTCATCGCTGGCACGGGCGAAGTGTTCGCCCCGACGAACATGACGATGGACGTGGACGTCGGCCCGGCCATGATCCGACAATTCGTGTATGACCCGTCGGGCACGGCCGGGTCGGCCATCACCAACGCGGCCAACCTGCGGAACGCCTTCCACAAGTGGAACCCGCCGGGGATGGCCCCGCTGACGAGCAATGGCGAGTTCGGCACGATGAGTTCGGCCACCAGCTACGTTGGGTATGACGCATTAGACACGACGAACACGAGCGGCCCGACGCCGGCCCCAGACACGTTCGCTACGCAAGAAGACAACGGCACGGTCAAGTACGTCGGCGACCGCTACCCGCGCAAGGGCGGCTACTCGGCCACCCCGTTCAACCAAAGCTGGGACTCGACGACCACCACGGGAGCCGTCCGGACGGCGTGGGAACTCCTCTTCCCGTCGTCGGTGACGACGCGGCCGACGTTGTCTACCAGCAGTCTCAGGACGACCTCCGCCAGCACGCGGCCCATCGCGGGCCTGAGCGTCACCGACTCCCGACTGAAGGCCACGACCCCAGCCGGGACCATCGCCCCGCAGGAGAGCGGATCGAACTGGACTTCGTTCCTGGACGGGGCGTGGGAAATGGGCGGCTACGA
>JBBQCQ010000061.1:0-10560 GCA_038318835.1 Gemmatales bacterium
GCGCACCGGCGGGTTTCGAAGACTCGCTACCACCCTACAAGATGCCGCCACGAACCCACCCTTCGAGGGACCACGTTCATGCCCGATCCGGACGATCACGCTTCGCTACTCTTCGACCCGGTCGAGGCGGAACCCGAAGACCACCCGGCCCTTCAAACGCTGATGCCCGGCCGACCGGGGGCCGGGCCGCGGATCGGGCTGCCAGCCGGGCCGCTCTCCCTCACGGGCGAAGACACCACGCCCGCCTTTCGGCCGCTGCACCGCCCGCCGATGGCCGTGCTGTGCATCCTGCACGATGGCATCGGCGATGGCGAGTGGGTGCCGTTGCGCGGCGATCGGTACGTCATCGCGCGCAACGAGGGGGATATTCGCATCCCGCACGATGGGCAGATTTCCGGCCGCAAACATGCCGAGATTGTGCGCACGACCGCGGACGGTACCACCGCCTGGCAGTTGGCCGATCTGGGCAGCACGAACGGCACGTTCGTCCGCGTCTCGCGGGTGGCGTTGATTCCAGGGACCGAAGTGATGTTCGGGCAAACCCGCTATCGGTTCGACGCGAATCCGCCGCCCACCGCCCGACCGGGTGCGGGTCGGCCGAGCTTCGTTGAAGTGACCCCGATGGGAGATGGCACGCGGGTGGCCCTGCTCCGGGACGAATACTGGCTGGGTCGCGACCCGCTCGAATGCGGCATCGTGCCGCGGGACGATGCGTTCGTCAGCCCCCGACATGCCCGCGTCTACCGGACCGACTCCGGCCGCTGGCTGGTCGAGAACCACGGGTCGCGGAACGGCGTCTGGGTCCGCCTCGCCCTGCCTCTACGGGTGGGCAATTCGTGCCAGTTCCTCCTCGGCGAGCAGCGATTCATCCTGAAGATCCTCACGTGAGCCGTCACGGCCGCTGTTCCTTCACGGCCACGCCGGCGAATTCCAGTTCGGCCACGGCCCCCTGAATTTGCAGGGCAATTCGCCCTTCGCGGGTGCCGGCGTTGGCGGTACTCAGGGTCGTCGCCGCGGTCTCCTTGCCGTTTACGAACACGGTCAGTCGGTTGCTCCGCGCGAGAATTTCCAGGTCGAACCACTCGCCAATCGGGACGGACACCGGCACGTTCGTCTGTTGCGTCGTGCCCCAGTTTTCGAGACTCCCGGTCGGCACTTTGCCCGTGGAAAGGAATGCCTTACAGCCGCTCGGCACGTCGCCCGCGCGGCCGGGGCCGAAGTAGCTGCGGACGAACACGCCGCCGTTGCCGCCGTCTTTCACGATCCGTGTGCGGCACCATACATGGGGGTCCTTGTACTCGGCCTTCGTGTACAGGTGGCCCGACTTCTGCGACGTGGGGGCCGACGACAGATCGGCCCGCAAGATGCCGCTCGACGGGATCACCTTCCACCCCTTCGGTTGGCTGTAGTGGGGTTCCCAGTTGTCGAAGTCCCGGCCAGTGTAGAGCGAGTAGAACTCGCCCACGGCCAGTTTTTCGTCCGCACGGGCGACGCGGAACAGTTTGGCCGTGCCCTTGTTGCTCCCGCGAGCGTACCACTGGCCGGTGGTTTCGAGGGTGAGTTGGCCGGCGGAGTGCCGGCCCGTCACGACGCTGTTCGGCAGGCTCACTTCCCGGTGTCGTTCCCGCCAGTCGACAGCATTGCCCGAGATGCGGCCGGTCACGTTCGCCACGTTCTGGCTCGGGCCGGCGATCGAAACCGTGCCGGCGAACTCGTCCCCGTCGCGGCTGGCAATCAGCAGTTCGTAGAAGGCGGTCACGCCGCCGGGGACGTCGTCCACCCTCACGCCCCGCCAGGTGCTGCCGGCCGCGAACGGGTCGATCGTCGTGGCCACGGGCAACGGGCCCGGGGTCACGGGCGTCGGCGCAGGCGTGGGGTCGGGGGGAGGCGAAACCGTGGTTAGATTCTTGACCGACACGTTGCGAAACTTCACGGTACCCGACTCGACGCGGAACATCAACCGCCCGGCCCGGAAGTCGTAGGCCGAGTCGCCGTTACGCTCCTGGTAGAAGCTCGCGAAGTGCCCATCCACGAACACGGTGATCCGATTGGCGATGGCGATGACTTCGTACTGGTGCCACTTCTTCGCGGCGAACGTCACGACTTCTGACGCGGCGAGTTCCTTCACCGACACGGGCGGCGTGACCTGCGGCTGGTATCGCCACTGCGTCACGTTCCCGCTGCGGCGGGGGTTGGTCACATCGATGGGAATACAAAACCCGCTCGCGGACTCACCGGCCCCGGTCGGGTTCTTGCGCACGTCACGGCGGAGGATGATGCCGCCCTCGCTGCCGGTGTCGGCCTGCGCTTCGAAGTACACGTGGAAGTCGGATAGCACATCGAGGTCGCCGATCGAGCCGTCGCGGCCCGTGCCCACGAGCGTGGTGTTGCCGTCGAGACTCCAGACCGCCCGGCCCCCCCGACGGATCGCGTTGGCCGGAACCTTCCCCTGCTGTTCGAGAACCGCGCGAAGGTCCAGCGGCTGAAACCGTTGTTCGTGCCCCGCCGACTGCCCGAACAGGCTCACCGCGGCCGGCACGGCGTCGGCCGGGGGGGCCGTCAGCGGGCGGCCGGGTTCGCCGGCGAAGGCGTTCTCGGAGTCCGACTCCGTATCGGGCTGCTTGTCCGGGGTCGGTTCGTCCTTCGGTCTGTCGCCCAGGGTGGCCGGGGTCTTGTCACCCGCCGGGGCTTTCGCGACCGTTGGGGCCGACTTGCTATTGAACGCGCCGGAGAAGAACGCACCGCCCACGCCGGCGAACGCCACCACGAGGGCGACGGCCGGCCACAGCCATCGCGACCGCTTCCGTGGCTGTTCCGGCGGGGCAGTCGGCACGGCCGGCGGTGCAGCCGTAAGCAGGGTCAACTCACTGAACGCGGGGGCGGGAACCGGCTCGACACGGGGGACCGCCGGCAGCGTCGTTTCCGTGCCCATCACGGCGGTTTCGGCGTTCGGCGAGTGGGGCGGCAGGACCGTCACGCCCGGCATCAGGGTCGGCATGTCGCCGAGGGCCATGGGGGCGGTGCCCGGCAGCAGGGTGACGAGTTCACTCAGGGCCGGCGGGCGGGCCGTGGGTCGCGGGCCGCCACCGCCCGGCAGCAGGGTGGCACTTCCGCCGGCAGGTTGTGGGCGTGGGGTCGGGTGCGGGGCCGGTTGCGGGCGCGGCGTCGCCTGCGTGGCCGGGTGTGTGGCGGGAGCCGGCGTGTTCGGCGAACTGCCCGGACGCGGCGGAACCGCCGTCGGGATGGCCATCGACGAACCCTTCTGCCCCATGCTCTCGCGGAGCAGGTTCATCACTTCGGTTGCGGTCGCCGGACGTTGAGCCGGGTTCTTGGCCAGCAGGCGATCGACGAGCACGACCAGGTCCGGCGTCAGGCCATGCGGGTACTTGTTCACGCTCGGCAGTGGCACCGCCGACGACACCTCGGCCATGAGCAAGTACGGGTTCGGGTGGTCCTGATACGGGAACTTCCCGGTCGCCAACTGGTACAGGATGACGCCCAGCGAGTAGAGGTCGGTGCGGCCGTCGGTGCCCGGCAGACTGCCGGCCTGCTCCGGGGACATGTACGCCGGCGTGCCGAGGAACTCGCCGCGCATCGTTAACCCGCGGTCGTCGTCCAGCGGGCGAGCGAGGCCGAAGTCGATGATCTTCACCGTCGGCTTGTTCGTTCGGGCATCGGTACCGAGGTGAATGTTCGACGGCTTCAGGTCGCGGTGAATAAGCCCCACGCGGTGGGCGTCGGCCAACCCCTTGGCGATCCCGTAGCCGATCCGCCGCCATCCATCGAGCGGGATCGGCCGCGGCTTCTTGTCCAGGAACATGCCGATCAACAGTTCCATGGTCAGGAACGGCACGCCCTGCGTCACGCCGCAGTCATACACTTCCGCCACGTGCTCCGACCGCACGGCCACCATCGCACGGGCTTCGCCCAGGAACCGCGCGCGGAGCTTCTCATCGGCCGCATACTCCGGCAGAATGACCTTGAGCGCGACCGACCGATGCAGCATCGAATCGACCGCCCGGAAGACCATGCCCATGCCGCCCTGACCGAGGAGATCGACCACCCGATAGCGGTCGAGCGTGCCCAGGTCGTCGGGATGCTCCGGCGAAGGCTGCCCGAGGAAGGCGTACTGCGGCTTGCGTTCGGGCCGGGCAACTGGAGCCTTCGTCGCGTCGAGGCGGCGGAGGATTTCCGCAAGGGCGGCCGGGGTGCTCTTCGGTCGAACCGCCGAGTCAGCCGTGCGCAGTGCCGCGAGCCGCGGGTCGGCCTTCACCAGCCCTTCGACCCGCGAACGGCACGTGGGGCAGCCGTGGAAATGGTTCTCCATGACCGTGCTGACCTGAGCGACGCAGTTCCCCAAGGCCCATGCGCACAGAACATCGTCGATCGGGCAAACTTGCGAACGGTCCATGACGCCTCTCTGCCGGGGATAAATGAGCACTACGATCAGTCGATTCCGGTCGCGGTCATAATTTTGACAGAAATCCGGACCGTTTACAGAAAAAAATCTCCCGAACCTCGGACTTGTGTCCGGGTGTTGCTCACACTCCGATGTCGCGGACGGCCGCACTCAGGTACGGGCGAAAGTGATCGAGCGTCGGCGTGGGCAGCCCGGGAACTTTCGCGGCGTCGTCCCACCGCCGTAGGCGTGTGGCCGCTTCGTGGAACGCTTCCCGCTCGAACGCGGCCACTTCCTCCGCGGTCATCGGCCCGCCCTGGAGTTGCAGGCTCTGTTCCGATGCGGCCGACAGGCCCGTCCGATACGCCGGGTCCACCGCGCATAGATACCGCTTGGCGGCCACGTGCAACCGCACCGGCTCGGTCACGGCCGGCGGGAACGACTTCTCCAGAAACCACCGGCCGAGAGCCTCGTGCCGGTCGTCAACGCCCCGGTCGGCGGCGTCCTCGCCGTGCGGGTGGAGCAGGTGGCCCACATCGTGCAACAAGGCCGCGACGATGAGTTCGGCCGTCGCCCCCTCCCGCTCCCCGGCCGCGGCGGCTTGCAGGGCGTGCTCCTGTTGGCTCACAGCCTCGCCGTGGTACTCGGCAGCCCCACGCTCGGCGAACAGACGAGCGATCAGCGAGAGAACGGCGTCCGGGGTCATGGGTGGGGTTCCTTCGGCGGTTCTCGCCAGTGTATGCGACCGGGCCAGCGCGGCCCTCGTGCAGAGCATCTTCACGGAAGTTTCTTTCCCCCCGCGCACGCCGGCCGTACAACGGCCGGGTGACATCGACAACCGAAGGGCAATCGCACATCCCCGCGTGGCGGGTCGCGGCTACGGCCATTGTGGCCGCGTTCGGCACGTACTTCTGCATGTACGCGTTCCGCAAGCCGTTCACCGTTGCCACCTACGCCGCCGTGCCGCCGGTCGGCGGGTTCGACTTCAAGGTCGTGCTCGTCGTCGCCCAGGTCCTCGGGTACATGGTCAGCAAGTTCGTCGGCATCCGGTACGTCGCCGAGATCGAACCCCACCGCCGGGTGCGGGCGATCGTGGTGCAGGTTGGACTGGCGGAAGTTTCGCTGCTGCTGTTCGCGGTCACGCCGCCGCCGTTCAACGCCGTCTGGCTGTTCGCCAACGGGCTGATGCTCGGCATGATCTTCGGCCTCGTCATGGGCTTCCTGGAAGGCCGCCGCAACACGGAACTACTGCTCGCGGCCTTGTGTACGAGTTTCATCGTTGCCGATGGGGCGGTGAAGTCGGTCGGCTCGTGGTTGCTCGGTGAAGGCGTCCCGGAATTGTGGATGCCGTTCGCGGCCGGTCTGTTGTTCGTCGTGCCGTTGCTGATCTGCTGCGCGATCCTCCGCCATGTGCCACCGCCAGACGGGGCCGATGTGGTCGCCCGCACCGAGCGAGCGCCGATGACCGCCGCCGACCGCCGCCGGTTCCTCGGTCGGTACGGGGTCGGCGTAGTGATGATCGTCGTCCTGTACGTGCTCGTCACGGCCCTGCGCAGCGTTCGTGCCGACTTCGCACCGGAACTGTGGGCCGGCCTCGGCGTGGTGCCCGACTCCGGCCTGTTCACCCGGTCGGAACTCGTGGTCGCCGCGGCCGTGCTGATGCTGAACGGCTCGATGATCTTCGTGCGAAACAACCGCACCGCGTTCTTCGCCGCCCTCGGCCTGTGCGGTCTCGGCCTCGGGCTGACGGCACTGGTTGTGCAGAGCCTGGGGGCCGGCCAGTTGGCCCCGTTCCCCTCGATGGTTTTGCTCGGCCTGGGGCTGTACTTGCCGTACATTGCCGTCCACACGACGGTGTTCGAGCGGCTGATCGCGCTCACCCGCGACCGCGGGACGATCGGCTTCCTCATGTACCTGGCCGACGCCTTCGGGTACCTCGGCTATGTGGCCGTTCTCGCCGCCCGGCAACTGATTCCGAGTTCCTCGACCGAAGGCATCCTGCCGTTCTTCCTGACGCTGTGTACGGTGGCGGCCGTGGTCGGTGCGTGGCTACTGGTGCCGACCGTGCTCTACTTCCGCCGCCTCCGGAGCGTGCCATGACGCCACGGGCCGTGTTGTTCACCGGAACCGGGCAGCCGTTGCAAGTGCTGCCGCAGGCGACCGACCCGCCTGCCGGGGAAGCGATCCGCGTGCGGGTGTTGTGCTGCACCCTCTGCCGCAGCGACCTGGCAACTTACGACGGCCACCGGATCGAACCCACGCCGACGATTCTCGGGCACGAAGTCGTCGGCGCGATCGAAGCGTTCGGCCCCATGGCGAAGCCGACCGACGCGGGCGGGGTGCCAGCCGCCCGCGGCGACCGCGTGACATGGGCCGTGGTGGCTGCGTGCGGAGAGTGCTTCCCGTGCCGGAATGGCCTGGAGCAAAAGTGCGAACGCGGGGTGAAGTACGGCCACCACCGGACCGACCCGGCCCGCCCCGACGGCGGCGGATTGGCAGACACGATTACTCTGGTGCCAGGCACGGCGTGGTTCCGCGTGCCGGACGCCGTGAGCACGCCGGTGGCGTCGCTGGCCAACTGTGCCGGGGCCACCGCCGTCGCCGTGCTGGAAGCGGCCGGGTCGGTCGCGGGCCGGTCGGTCCTCGTGTTCGGGGCTGGTCTGCTGGGCGTGTTCGCGTGCGGGTTGGCGGCGGCCGGCGGAGCGACGACCATCGTGGCCGTGGACCCGGACGCGGTCTGTCGGGCACGGGCCACCGCGTTCGGCGCGACGCACGCCCTCGACCCGCGATCCCGCGACTTCGATCAAACGCTCTCAGCCATCGTCGGCCCCCGCGGAGCCGATGCGGCCCTGGAACTGGCAGGGCGAATCGAGTCGGTCGAACACTGCCTGGCCGCGGTCCGCACGGGCAGCACCGTCGTGTTGGCCGGGACCGTCAGCCCAACGCCGCCGGTGCCGTTGGACCCGCAGCAGTTCGTCCGCCGAATGCTCACACTACGGGGCGTCCACAACTACCGGCCGCAGCACTTGCGAACGGCCCTCGACTTCCTGGCCGGTCCGGGGCAACGCTACCCGTTCGCCTCGCTCGTGGCCGCGACCTTCCCGCTGGACCGCACCGCCGAGGCATTCGCCGCCGCCCGCACACACCCCGGCCGACGAGTCGCGGTCGTGCCGGAGGGCGGGTGATTCAATCGCATCGCGTGTGCCAGTAGGCCCAGAGCAAGAACACGCCCTGGAGGGGGAGGCGCAGCAGGTGAATCAGCGGCGGGCCGGGGACCAGTTCTTGGTGCTGATAGACGTGGAGGTTCGCCGGGAAGACAGCGATGAGCAGCGCGAAGATGCCCCACGCGGCGAGCCGCGAGAACCGCGGCACCAGCAGCAACCCGCCGAGCACAATTTCCGCGGCCCCGCTGGCGAAGACGATGGCCCACGGGAACGGCAGATACGGCGGCACGAGCGGCGCGTAGAACCCCGGCACCAGCAGGTGGGCCGTGCCCGCGACGATCAGGAACACCGCCAACAGGTATCGCGAGATTCGCTTCAAAGCAGCGTCGCGATCGGCTTGCCGCCGTCGGTGATCGGCACGGGGCGGGAGCCGTCCATCAGTTCCTTCGTCGGGTCGATGCCGAGGGCGGCGTGGATGGTCGCGTGGAAATCCGGGATCGATACGGGGCGGTCCACGATGGTCTTCGCCAGGTCGTCGGTCGTGCCGAACGCACCGCAGTGCTTCAGCCCGCCGCCGGCCAGCACGAGCGAGAAGGCCGTGCCCTGGTGCCCGCGACCGCCGCGGCCGTCGAACTCCGGCGGTCGGCCGAACTCGGTGCCGATCACCACGAGCGTCTTGTCGAGCAGCTTCTGCGCCTTCAAATCGACGATCAACCCCGCGACCGCGCGATCGAGTTCTTGCACGAGCAGGTGCTGGTTGTCGATCCCTTCGTTGTGAACGTCCCAGCCGGTACCGTTGAGGAAGTTCAAGTTGTGCGACACTTCCACGAACCGCACACCGGCCTGCACGAGTCGTCGGGCGAGCAGGCACCGCTGGCCGAACTCGCCGCCGTAGGATTCGCGAACGCTCGCCGACTCGGTCTTCAGGTCGAAGTGCCGCAGGAACTTCGGCCCGGCCAACCGCATGGCCGCGGCCTGGCTCTCTTCGTACTCGGCGAGTGGCGAACCCGTCTCGGCTCGCCCACTGCCGAGGAGTTTTTGTCGGGCAGCGGCCCGGCGTTCGTCCACATCGGCCGGCCGCGTGAAGCCGGCGGGGCCGGTGTTCGTGTCCGTCAGGTAGACGTACCCCGCCTTCGACCCCAGGAAGCCCGGACCGCGGCTGACGTTCGGGTAGCCGATCAGCATGGACGCCGGCACGCTCGAATCGGCCGCACCGAGTTCGTGGGCGACGATGGACCCGACCGACGGATACGTGACGTTGCCGCTGATCATCCGCCCAGTGTGGACGAGGTTGGTGGCGAAGGCGTGCTCGTCGATGACCTTGTGATTGACCGTGCGGACGGCGGTGACGTGTTCCATCACCTTCGCCACATTCGGCAGGTGTTCGCACACCTGCACGCCCTTCACCGAGGTCTCGATCGACGCGTACAGCGACCCGGCCTTCTTGTTCGGCCCCTTGTTCGCGGTCTTCGCCTTCGGGTCGAACGTGTCGAGCTGCCCCATGCCCCCGCCGAGCCAGAGGAAGATGCAGTGCTCGGCCTTCCCCTTCGGCCCGGCCGCCGTCGCGATCGCGGGCAGGGCGGCAGCAGCCGTCGCGGCAAGAAAATGGCGGCGGTTCATGGGAGGCTCTCGATGAATGGAACGAAGAACATTAGCGACAGATGAACACAGATGAACACGGATAAAAAACAAATCATGATTTTATTCTTGATCTGTGTTCATCCGTGTTCATCCGTGGCCACTTCGCTTCTGAATTTTTCACGGCGTGAACACGAACTCTGGGGCGTTCACCATTGCCCACAGTACGTCTTCGAATCGGGTTCGCCACTCCGCGTTGAGGCGGTCGTTCGGCGGGTCGCCGGCGCGGGCGGCGACTTCCTGTTGCTGGCGGACCCGCGTCGCGTTCGGGTCCAGGTGGTTCGACCACGTCACGTAGGGCACCGGCTTTCGCACGGCCGGCGGCTTCGGCGGCACCGCTCGCACGCGGTCGGCGAACCCGGCCGCGAGGTACTCGCGGTAAGCTGTCTTCTCGTCGGCGGTCGGCGGGCGGGTGAGGATGCGCCGTGAGAGCGTCTCGATGATCTCGTCCGGCGTGGCGGCCGTCAGGGCCAGCGGCGTCAGGCCGTGGTCGTCGCTCAAGCGGGTGAGCCAGCCGCCGACGACGCCGTTTTGCAGGATCGCCGGTTGCAGCACGTTCGGCGACGCATCGCGGTCGGTGAGGGCGTCTTGCCGACTGCCCCGCCAGCCGAAGGCGGTGAGCACGTCGGACACGGCTTGAATCCGCGGCAAGGCCAGGCTTGGCCGGTCGCGTTCGTTGGAAGTCGAAGTCAGCATCCACGACCGCCGCGGGATGCCCAGCGAAATCGACTGGCCGAGTTCGCGGGCACCGTCGATGTCGAGGCTGACTTCCTCCAGCATCATCGGCTTGCCGGTCGCGGCGAACAGGCTGTCCACGACCTGCTCGGCCGTCAGTCGGCGGCGGGCCGGGGCGGTGAACAGCACCGGCGTGGCTGCGAGCGATGCATCGGCTGTCCGCTGGTAGGCGTGCGAGTTCAGGATGACGCGCGACAGGTGCCGCACGTCGTAGCCGTGGCGGACGAAGTCGCGGGCCAGCCACCGCAGCAACTCCGGGTGCGACGGTTGGCCGCGCTCCCAGTCGTCCACCGGCTCGACGATGCCGCGGCCCATCAATCGCTTCCAGACGCGGTTGACCATCACCTGCGCGAACCGCTCGTTCTGCGGGGCCGTCACGAGGGCGGCCAGTCGGTCGCGGCTATCGGCCGCGTTCGCGGCCAGTTCCCGGCCCACGGCCTCCGGCACGAACTGCGCGAACGGCCACGCCGGCGGCAGGTCGGTGCCGGCCTTCAGCGTGATGCTGATGAGCGGCATTCGCCCGCCTTCCGTGTGAAGCTTGTCCATCGGCACGGTGCTGCTTGCCGGCAGTTTGATCGTCTTCCCGGCCAGCATCGCCGCCAGCCCAAACAGGTCGGCCTGCGT
>JBBQCQ010000062.1:0-10549 GCA_038318835.1 Gemmatales bacterium
GGCGCAGCGGATCGCCGCGCTGCCGGGGTGGCCGAAGAACCAACTGCCGCCGCCCGCCCCCACGACGTACAGCCAGTATCACCTCGACGGCTGGCAGTGGGCGGCCGTCGCGCGGGTGCTCGTGATTCCGCCGCTGAACGAGTCGCCGTTCACGCGGGCGAACACGGAATTTCAAGCGGCCCTCACGAGCGAACTACAACGCCTCGGCCGATTCGAGGTGATCGCCGCCCCGGCCGACGACTGTGCCCGCCTTGCGGCCGCCGTCCACCGCGACGGCTCCTTCGACGAGGCAACGATGCTCGAACTCGCCCGCCTGACGCGGGCCGATGTGGTCATCCACACCGCCATCACGCAGTATTCGCCGTACCCCCGTCCGCGCATGGGCGTGGTGGTGCAGGCCGTCCACCCTGGCTTGGCGAAGGTCGTCGCCTCGGTCGATGGCCTGTGGGACACGACCGACGCCGGCATCGCCGAGCAGGTGCGAACGTACTACCGCCAACGGCCGACGAAGCTACCGCCGCGGGTGCGCAACCATCAGATCGTGAGCGACGACGCCTTCGCGGAAGAACTTGCGCTCGATTCGCCGGCCCTCTTCCAGCGGTGGGTCGCGCACGTCGTTTCCGAAACGCTGCTGGGCGAAGAGGGCACCGCCGGCGTGATCGTGCGGCCATTGCCGGCGACCACGACCGCAACGCCCGCCGCGTGCGACACCTGCACCCCGCACCGGCGAACGACGATCTTCCCGCTGAAGCAATGACCGGTTGGCCTTGTGCCCCGCTCGGTCGCCGAGTTATAACGCCCGCGTTGCGGTGGGCTGCGAACGGACTCCCATCAGCCGCACGGATGCGAAACTGATTTTCGCACCCCCGTGAGGTTCACCCATGTCCGACGAAGCCGCACCCGCCGCCCCGAAGAAGAAGGGCGGCAAGCTAAAATTCATCGTCGCCGCCGTGCTCGCCATCGCCGCCGGCGCGGCACTGCCGATGTTCGTGAACGTGCCCGCTCTGCTGGGCAAGACCACCGAAGCCGAGGCCAGCGAAGCCCACGCCGCCGGCCACACGAAGGCGAAGAAGAAGACCGCCCACGCCGAGGAAAAGCTCACCCCTGTGCCGTTCGGCGACGTGACCGTCAACCTCGCGGAAGAACGCATGACCCGCTACCTGCGGGTGAAGATCGTCCTGCTGGTGGAAGAAGAAGCCGAGGCGACCGTCACGGCGATGCTGGAAAAGAAGAAGGCCGCCATGAAGGGCTGGCTCATCGGCCACATCGCCGGGAAGACGGTCAAGGACGCGCAGGGCACGGTCGGGTACAACCGCCTGAAGCGGGAAATTCTGGAACGGTTCGAGGACATCCTGTACCCGAACGGGCACGGAACCTTGAAAGAAATTGCGTTTGAGGAATACCTGATTCAATGACAGAAACGGCCGCGCCCCCCGCGTTCGACTTCCGCAAGCCGCCCCCCGGCGACACCGAGCGCCGCGTGGCTGCATGGCTGACCGAAGCCTGCCGGCGCGCCGCTGTCACCTGGGCGAAGACGCTGCCAGTCCCGGCCGAGCCGAAGGTCGGCCGCGTCGAGATCACCACCGCCGGAGCCGGCATCCGATCGCTCCCGCTCGACGCGGTCGGGTTCGTGGTTCGGGCGTCCGATCAGGCCGACGATAACTTCCTCCTCGCCGTTCCGCGGCCGGTCATCCTGCTCTTACTCGCCGGCATGATGGGCGAGACGCTGAAAGAACTACCGACAGACCGCGAACTGAGCACCGTCGAACGCTCACTCTGCACCTATCTGCTCCGCGAACTGTTCGTGCAGCCGATCGAGATCGCCTGGCCGTTGCCCGGCGGCATCAAGCTGCAAGCCGACGCCGGTGGCCCGCCGGAAACCGTCTGGCGGCAACCGCTCGCCGACGCCGCCTACACCGCAGAACTGACGCTAACCACGCCCATCGGCGAGTACTCCGTGCGGCTCTTGTTCACCCGGTCCGGCCGGCTGGAGCAACTGACGACGCCGAGAGTGCGGGCGGTACCCGCGGACGCCGCCGTGCGGACACAGATTGAAACGCTTGTGAAGGAAATGCCGGTGGACGTGACGGTCGTCCTCGGCACGGCCGACCTGACGATGTACGACCTGGCCCGACTCGTCGCCGGCGATGTGGTACTCTTACGGCAGCGCGTGAGCGAACCGCTCGAAGCCCGTGTGGCCGGGGCGGCGAAGTTTCGCGTCTGGCCGGGAGCCGTCCGCGGCCGGTGTGCCGTCCAGGTCGAGGCCGCCACGGGCTAACCCGCACCCCAGGAATTCGCCGCGATGGCCACCGCCGAGACCGAAGCCGCCCCCGCCCCCGCCGACGCCACGACGCCCGCCCCTGCGTCTGCGCCGTCTGCCGCCGAGTTGAACCAAATCCTGGCGAAGATGGCCGAGTTCGCCCAGCTCATGCCGCAGGCGGCCGCGGCGACGGCCGCCAACCCCATCGACTTCCTCCGCGACGTGCCGGTGACGATCACCGCCCAACTCGGGCACGTCGTGCTGCCCATCGGCGAGATTCTGAAGCTCGGGCCGGGGGCCGTGCTGGAACTGGAAGAGTTGGTGAGTCAGCCCGTGCAACTGACTGTCCGCGGGGTGCCGTTCGCAACCGGCGAGGTAGTGGTGGTGGAAGACCGTTTCGCCGTGCGGATCAAGCAACTCCTGTCCGCGAAGGGTGGCAAACCGGCCGGGTAGATTCGCCGATAACATCCGGGTTCCTTGGCATGAAGCCGCTGTTTACGCTGATCGCGTTCGCCGTCGTCGTCGCCCCGCTGCGGGCGGCGGGCCTCGAGTACACGCCGCCGGTCACGCCGCCGCCGCCGGACCCGATGAGCTTGCTGTTCCGCCTCTTCGGGCTGACGGTCGTCACGCTCGCCGTGTGTGGTGGACTCATCTGGGTTACGCGAAAAATCACGCAGCCAAAGATCGGGCCGGCGAGCGACCGCCTCGTGGTCGAGAGCAGCCTGACGCTGAACGCGCGGGCGAGTGTGCACATCGTGAAGGCCGACGGGCAGACGGTGGCAGTGACCACCGACGCCAGCGGCATTCGCTCGATCGTAGTGCTGGGGGAAAAGTTCGACGCGCTCGTTGAAGAGATGGAATGACCGAACGCCCCGGCACGACCGTGCCGGGGCGGTTCGCGTTAGCGGATGATGTTCGTCAGTTCCTGTAGCGTCTCGTTGGCGGCCGTGATCGTCCGGGCGTTCACCTGGAAGCCCCGCTGGGCGATGATGAGCCGGCTGAACTCGATGGCGATATCCACGCCTGCCCCCTCGAGGGCCCCGCCGGAGATCGACCCGCGACCGCCGGCGTTGGCCGTGCCGATCAGAGCTTCGCCCGAACCGGGACCGGTCGTGAAGTCGTTCGCGCCCGCACGGATAAGACCGCCAGAATTGCGGAAGGTGGCGATGGCAAGTTGCGCCACCGGGACCGTCCGGCCGTTAGACGCGAGCGCCTGAATGGTCCCGCTCGAGTCGATGCTCACGGAAGTCACGGTGCCGGCCGCGCTCCCGTCCTGGCTCGAGGCGTTGGCATCGTTCGCCCCTTCGAACTGCCGCAGGTCGGTCGTCTGGCCGGGCGTGCCGAAATTGAGATTCACGGTCTGTGCGGCCGCCCCCGCGATGCCGGTGACGGAGACGGCCAACGACGCCGGGCCAACGAGCGCGCCGCTCGTGTCAAACGTGATCGAAGTCGGCGGGAAGGTGGTCGTGGCACCACTCACATTCACTCCGATGCTGTACGTGTTGTCGGCCGTCTTGGTGAACGTCAAACCCAGGATGTGCGACCCGCCCAGACTATCGAAGATGGTGTTGGGCACAGAGTTGGCGGTATCGCCGATGGGCGTTTTGCTATTGATATTCCCCTCGAACTGCACGTTGCCCGTCGGCACACCGGGCACGCCCGCCCCGATCGGCACGCGAATGTCGTTGTTGCCCGCGACCTGGAAGCCCGGCAGCGTCGCGGTGCCTTCGCCGACCGCGCCGCTTCGCTGGACGCGGTTGCCGGTGGACGGTTCGACCAGGAAGCCGGTCGAGTCCACATCGAAGTTTCCGGCCCGCGAGTACATCTGAGAATTCGCCGACCGCACGACGAAGAACCCGTTGCCGCTGATGGCGGCGTCCAGGTTTCGGCCGGTCGGGTTGACGGCCCCTTGCGTGAACTGCGTATCGATCGCGCCGACGGACACGCCATACCCGAGTTGGGCCGCGTTCGTGCCGCCGGCCCCGCTCGCGCCGGCCGCCGACCCGCCCTCAATGAGCTGATACACCTGATCGCGGAACAGCGTCCGCTGGGCCTTGTACCCGGTGGTGTTCAGGTTCGCGAGGTTGTTGCCGACCACGTCGAGGGCTGTCGAATTCGCCGTCAGGCCGCTCGCGCCGGTGAACAGGGCATTCAGTGCCATCGTCAAAACTCCTGGTGTGAATCGCGGTGTGTGTCAGTGGGGTGTCAGTGGGGTGTCAGCGGACCGAAACGACGTTGTCGAGGATCACGTTCGCCGTGCCGATCTGCAGAACGAACTGGCCGTTCTGCACGGCCACGGAATCGACCTTGCCCGTGGCCGTGGTGGTGGCGTCGGCCGTCGGCTTGTATTCCACGGTGCGGCCGACGAGGTCGGCCCCCTGGGTCAGTTGTTGCAGCTTCAAATTTTGCGCGAAGCTGGTGTTGAGCGACTGCAAGCTGGTGAGCGTGTTCAGTTGCGTGAGTTGCGTGATGAACTCGCGGTCGGACACGGGGTTGAGCGGGTCCTGGTTCTGCAACTGCGTGACGAGCAGCGTCAGAAACTGGTCCTGCGAAACGGCCGCGTTGGTGGCCCCGGTGATTGCACTCATGATCGATCCTCCTGTTTTGCGATCACACCATCACGTCGAGCGAACCGGCCCCGTCGGTCGCGGGTCGCGCGACCGGGCGGCGGGGCGACGAGCCAGCCGACGCCACCTGGCGGAACCCGCCGAACGCCTGCTCCCACTCGTTCGCGTCGTTGCCCCGGCCGCCCTGTTGTTGGTCGCCGGTGCTCACCTCGAGCGTCGGCACGTTCAGGCCGGCGTCGGCCAACCGCTGCCGCAGGTCGGGTAGTTGGCTCTCGACCATCTGCCGCACGGCATCGCTAGAGACCACGACTTCCGCCGTCAGGCGGTCGCCCACCGCAACGAGCTTGATCTTCACCGGGCCAAGTTCAGCCGGGTCGAGCCGAATCTGAAACTCGACCTTGCCATCTCGCTCGGTGAGGCTGGCGTGGGTCACGATGCTGTCGGCCAGTTGCACGGCCGGCGCGGTCGGTTGGGTGGCCCCAGAGGCTACCGGCGTCGGTCGGGCGTCCACAGCTTGCGGCACGAGGCCGGCGACGGGCGTGCTGGTCGTCGCCGTCAGGTCGAGGGCATTCGCGGAATCGACCGGCGTCAATTCGGGAAGCGGATCGCGAACGGGAGCAGCCACGAGGGGCGACGTTACCGGAGCGTTCGGCACGGCGTTTACCGTGGTCGCGAGAATTGTCTCGACCGACGGACGGCCTTCGACCACGGCGGCGGCGACCGCAGCCGATTGAACGTCCGGAGTCGAAGCGGCGACCGCCGGCGATAGTGCGTTGACGAGCGGCTGCGGCGTCGAAATGGGAGCCGGTTCGGTCACAATCGGAATCGCGGTCGGTGCGGTCGGTATCGAGTTTGTGGCCGTGGCTTGTTGCTGCACCACGGCGGCGAACGGCGTAGCCGCGGCTGCTTCCGGATTCGGGGCGGGAGCGGCCGGCGGCGGCGAGAAGTTCGCCCTCAGTTCCACGGCCACGCTTAGCGGTTGGCCCGGCGTCACGGGTGGCGTCGGTTGAACGGGTTCGGCGGCGGACACCGGCGGCAACACCGGCGGCGCGGCCGCGGCGGGCGGTCCGCCCGGCAGTGCCTGCGTCGGGTCCACGACGACCGGGGCTTGCGCCAGGATCGACGGCGTGCGTGCGGCCACCCGGTGTGCGTCGCCGGGGGTGATCGCCGTGGTCGCGGTCCGAATCACCGGCTGCGCGACCGCGGTCGGTACCGGCGGCGTGGTCGCAGCGGGCAGATCGACAGGCGTCGCGACCACGGGCGGCGTCGCTGGGGTCGTGGTTTGCGGAGTCGTCAGCGGCGTCGTTCCGGGCGCTCGGTTCGGGGATCGTTCGAGGCGAATCTCATCGGCCCGCGATCGCACGTCCGCCGGCAGCGGCGGGGTGGGCACAGCATTGGGGGTGCCGTTGGCGGTCGCTTCCACGAGCGTGCTCGTCGTGGTCGCGTCAACCGGCACAACCTCCGTCGGTACGGGGGTGGCCGTCACCGCCGCGAGCAGCAAGCCGAGGGCACTGCTGGGGTCCGTCACTGTGTTGGTCGTGTCTTCTTCGACCAAAAGGGAGTCGAGCAAATTGTTGGGCAACAGTTGCGTGCCGGTCGTCGATAACCCAGCATCGGCCGTGGCGGTGGTCGCTGGTGTGGTTGCGGTGGTCGCTGGTGTGGTCGCTGGTGTGCTGGCGGTGGTCGCTGGTGTGGTGGCGGTGGTCGGTGTTGTGCTTTGGAGCGAGGAGAGCACATTCTGGAAGTCGGCCGCGGCGGGGGTGCCGGGGTCGTCGGTCGGCGCGGCCGACTGGTTGGTCGGCGAGAACGTCAGCCGCGGGGGCAACGAGGCGGCGAGCAGGTCGGCAGTGGTTACAGCCATCGCGTTAGCTGGGGGTCAGTCCGTAGAGCCGGTCGAGGCTTCCCTTCCGCACCAGAGCCATCACTTCCGTGTGAAGGCCGATCAACTGATTCTCGCCGATCGCGGTCAGTTCCGCAATTTCTTCCTGCAACTTCGTGCCATCAAGCTGAGCCTGCTGCCGGTCGTCGGCGTCGGCCGAGGCGAGGCGGTCGTGTAATAGAACGACGGACTGCGACAACTGGGCCAACAGGTCGTCCAGCCCGTCGCCGTTCGTCAGTCGTTCGCGGATCGCGTGTGTGAGTTCGGTGGTGGTCATCGTGGGGCACGTCCATTCTTACTACGCGATGTTCGGGTCGCGCGGGAAAAACGCGATTATCCGGCGGGAATTCTACTTCGATTTCCGCCGCGAGCGTAGTTGTTCGAGGGTAGTCTCAAGTTCCCCGATCGACTTCATCGTGCTAAGTTGCCAGACCGCGTACTCGGCGAGAAACGTGTCCTCTTTTTTGTCGGCCACCTCGCGGTACAGTTCGGCCGCCTCGGCGAGCTTGTTCGTCTTGCGCAGGCAGCACGCGGTGAGGTACTGCACGAACGCGCGGTCTTCCTTCGCCAGCGTGTTCGTGTCGATCAGTTTCAGCGTGCGAAGCGAAGCATCCACGTCGCCGGAGCGGAAGTAATTCTGAGCGGCTCGCAGGGCGTCCACCGGCCGCGTGGAATCTTCGGAGAGGAACTTGGGCACCGCCGGCAGCGGCAGCGGTTCTTTGATCCGCGGCGGCGGCGCGGCGGTGGCCGGCGGGACCGGCGGCGGGGTGGTCTTCTTCTCGCCGAGCTTCTTGAGCAGGTCGAGCAGTTGTGCCCGCAGCTTCGCCTTCTCGGCGGCGCTACCCGGAGGATCGGTAAAGTCTTTCGCGGCGGCCTCGCGCTCGGCGGCGAGGGCTTCGAGTTCCGTCTGCAGTTTCCGCGGCTCGGTGAGCGGCTTCGGCGGCGGCAAAATCAGCGGCGGTTCGGCCGCCCCACGAAGGGCCAACAGCAGCCCCAGCAGCGTGCCGACGACGGCCGATCGGATGGCGAATGTACGACGCATGGTCGGTCCCCTCATCCTGGGGCTATACGCGGCCGGTGCGAGTTTCGCAAGACAAACTCTGCGGCGGCACGGTCCCGCCTCCCGGTATGATCGGTCATCGCCGAGCGGAATTTGCCCTCACCCCCGGCTTTCGTCCCACGTTCTGCCGGCCCACGGCCGATGCCCACCGATGGCTCGCCTGGAGTGTCCACCATGAAGCCGATCCTGTTGTTCGCCGCGTTCGTCCTCGGTTCGAGTGTTCGTGCGGATGAAGCCGACGACATGCTGGCCCGCCGCCTGGTGGCCGTGGTCCGCGATCCGCGGCTAAAGACAGGCCAGCGGGCGGAGGCGGCTCGCAGTCTGGGGAAGCTCGGGGCGAAGGCGCTCGCGGCCCTGGACGAACTCGAGTATCAACTGTCGTTGTTGAAGAAGGCCGAGCAGGAGGAGTTGCAGGAAGCCGTGGCCGACGCGCTGGGGGCCATCGGGGCGGCGGCGAAGCCCGCGCTGCCGGCACTGGCAAAGGCGACCGGCCGCAGCACCGACATCGACCGGGCCGTGCGCGACGCGACGAAGCAAATCTTGCTGAGCGACGACCGCCGCGATGTGGCCGGGCTGATCGAGCAACTCAAGAGCCGCGACGAGGGCACCCGCCTGCGGGCCGCGAAGACGCTCGGCAGTCTGGAGGGCGGAGCGGCGAAGGCGATGCCCGCGCTGACGAAGGCGCTCGCCGACCCCGACGGCGATGTGCGGCGGGCGGCGGTGGCCGCCGTGCGGCGGATTCAGCCGACCGCGAAGGCCTCGAAGGAACTGATTCAGGCTTACGTTGCCGACCTGGCCGATGCCGACGACAACGTGCGGCTGTCGGCCGTCCGCTCGCTCGGCAAACTCGGCCCCGCCGCGACGGAAGCAGGCAGCGCGGTGCAGGGCTTGCTCAGCGACCCGGATAAAGACGTGCGAAAAGCCGCCGCCGACACGCTCGCGAAACTCAGCGGCGGGCCGTGAAGTTCAGCGCCCGCAACTCCTCGCCGAACCGGCGCGAGAACGCCGCCGCTCCCGGTTGCGTCAGGTGGAAGCCGTCGGCGATCTGCGGATCGGCCACCCACTGTCGGCCGTCGAGGCACGGCACGGCGTACTCGCGGCACAGCTTCGCCAGGAAGGCTTCGCCCTCGGCCAGCACCGCCGGCGGGTACCACACGCGGAACTCGCTCGACTCCGGCAGCCACGCGAACGCCACGACAATGCCCCGCTCCTGGCAGATCGTCAACATTTCGCGAGTCGCCCGTTCGGCTTTCGCGTCGATGCGATAGCGGTGGAACAGTTCGCCGTAATACTGCCCGGCCATTTGGTGCCGCAGCGTGCGTTCGGCCGGCGGCGGGTCGGTCTCGAAGCCGGGCAGCCAGCCCCAGTCGTCGAGCTTGTGCCACGGGTTATCGAGCCGGCGATCGTAGGTCAGCCACCCCGGCACAGTCTGGCTGACCACCCGCAGGCGGTGTTCGTACCACGGACTTTTTCGCACATGCCGCATCGTCGCCTCGGCCAATGGGGCGTCGGTGAAGTAGTCCCGCACGAACGGCACATCTTGCGGCAACAGGCGGTGCTTGTCGATGCGGCCCTCCTCGGCGAACGGCCCATCTTCGCGGAGAAAGGGTGGCCAGTACTCCAGCACCACTGCGTCCGGCCGCACGCCGTCGTGAAGCATTCGCCGCAGCGTCATCAGTTGCATCATCGGCCCGCTGCCGACCTGGGCGAAGTTGAACACGACCGGCCCCGTGTCGGCATTCGCGATGGCCGGGCGAAGGCCCATCGCCGTGCGGGAACTGCCGAGCATGACCACGAACGGCCTCCCCGTGTTCTCGGCCTGCCGTGCTTTCGCGCGCGTCAGTCGGCGGCCGTACTCCGGGTCGCGGATCGTGGGGAAGACGCGATCCATGCCGACGGCGAAGCCGAAGTTCAGCGCGAGCAGCGTGGCCAGGAAGACGGCGATGGTCGCCCGTGGCGACCGGCGAGGCGAACGCCGACGCGAGGGCGCGACGACAATCGCGAGCGACTTCACGCGGAAGGCAGCGGGGGCGGCGAGGGTGGGTGTCGTCATCGGCGGTCGGCCTCGTAAGCCTTCGCGAGTTCATCCGTGAACACGGCCGAGCCCGGCCGCGTCATGTGGTGGCCGTCGCTGAACAGGTCGTCCGGCACGCAGTCGCGCGTCGGCACCACGGGCACGCCGAGGGTTTGCACGACCGCCGTGAACGCGGCGGTCGCGGCCGGCCGATACGCCGCCCGCAGCGGGGTCGCCTCGGCCGAGACGAACGCCGTGACGGCGATGTTCCGCTCGCGGCAGGTCGCGATCACGTCCCGCACCGCCCGCTCAGCCGAGGCGTTCAGCGTGTCGCGGCCCAGCGGTTCGGCATATTGAATTAGCGTCCGCCGCAGGGCCGACGGGCGTTCGTTGGGCGGCAGCTCGACGCCCGACACGAACCCGAACGGGTCGTTCTCAATGCCCAGCGTCAGGCCGAACGGGCAGGGCAGCCAGCGCACGGCGTAGCGGTTGAGGGCCGGGAAGCGATACGCATACGTGGCCGTCAGCCAGCCCTGCCAGCCGAGGTGCGCCACCCGGCCGGGGTCGTGGCCCAGGGCCGCGAGGAAGTCCGGCTCGTCGGGCCGCAAGCGGTAGCCGCCCAGCCAGTGGCCTTCGAGTTCGCCCGCCATCAGGGCCGGGTGCAGTTCCAGAAGCACCGCGTCGGGCCGCACGCCGGCCGCGAGCAACCGCCGCAGGTACAGGGCACTCGTCAGCGGGCCACCGCCGGGCGTGCCGAAGTTGCACGCGA
>JBBQCQ010000063.1:0-10530 GCA_038318835.1 Gemmatales bacterium
TGTACGACCGGCTGGCGGAATGAATCGCTGTCCGCCCTCGGCGGTCGGCCGAGCATCGGCTCGGTGCTGGCGAAACTGCACGGCCGATGTGATCCGGCACGATGCAGCGATGTGAGTCGCGGAGCGCGAGGACGAGGTTGCGATAGTAGTAGCTCCACGTCGGGTTGCCGTGCAGCATGACGACGGGCGGACCGGTGCCTTCGTCGAGGTAGTGCTGCGTGAGGTTGTTGCGGTGGAACTGCTGAGGGGTAAAAGGGAAAAGCCCCGGCACGGTCGTGCCGGGGCTTTCGGGTTGAGTCTGATTCACCACTCGATCCCCAGCATCATGCAGTTGAGGCCGCTGCCGATGCCCAGCCAGCCGACGCGGTGGCCGGGTTGGAGGAACTCGCGTTCCTCGGCCAACGCCGCCGTCAGCGGCAGCGACACGGTGCCGATGTTGCCGAGGTACGGGAACGTGCTGAAGTCCTTTTCGATCGGGATGCCGAACGCTTTTAGCATTGCGTCGCGGTGGCCGGCTCCCACCTGGTGGCAGATCACTTTGTCCATCTCGTTCGTCGTCAGGCCGAACTTCGTGAGGAACGACCCCCAGGTGCGGTAACCGAGGTCGATGCCGTACTTCAAGACTTCGCCGGCGTGCGTTTCCATGAACGGCATCATGACGTGCTTCATGCCCAGGTCGATACTCTTCTGCACGATCGCCCCGGCGTTCGAGCCGAGGTACCGCTGCACGGTGTGCGACAGATCGCCGCCGAGCAGCCGCTCGATGGGCGGCGGGAAGGCCGCGGCCTGCAGGCCCCATCGGCACAGGTTGTGGTGCTGCGGGGCGTTCTTGGTCATGCCCCCGATCAGCCGGCGGCGCTTCTCGGCCGAGACGTCCTTCGACGTGACGAGCACGGCCACCGCCCCAGACCCGCCGGTGAGGGTGGCCACGGAACTGCGGTAAAAGTCCATCGACTTCGTGTCCACGAGGCGGTCGATGACGTTCTCGTTGATTTCGCGGGCCGTCTCGCACGACACCACCAGACCCGCGTCGGCCTGGCCGAGTTCGATCCGGTTGGCCACCTCCGCGACGCCGTTCAGCACGCCGAGGCAGGCGTTGCTCAGGTCGAAGATGGAGGCGTCGTTGTTCAGGCCAATGTTCGAGGCGACGGCGCACGCGGTGGCCGGCTCGAACCCCTCACGGCAGACGCCGGCGTAGATGAGCACGTCCAGGTCTTTCGGCGAGAAGTTGGCCCGCGAGAGCGCCTTGAAGGCGGCCGCGGTCGCGCCATCGGACACCAGATGGTGGCGGTCCCACCAGCGGCGTTCGCTGATGCCGGTGAGCAGCTCGAGCTGGCCGTTCACGAGCTTGTGCTCGTCGTAGAACGGCTTCAGGCGAGCTTCGAGTTCGGCCGTCGAGACCACCACCGCGGGTAGTTCGTAGCCGATGGCTTCGATGTGGACGCGAGAGTATCGCATGGGTGGAGAGTTCGATCCGTGAAAGACCCAGGGGCCGCCGGAGAGGCAAGTCTACCCGGAAACCGCCGTCGAGTACAACGGAAACATTATTCGCATCGGCCGGGCTACTCTAGCGTGAATCCGGTCATCTGGTAGATGATTCGGCCGTCCACGATTAAGAATCCATCGGCCGTCAGGCGTCGGGCGACGCGATCTTCAGCCGTCACTTCCAAAACTACCGTCACAACATGATCCGTCGGCACCACTTGCCCGCGGTAGACCCAGGCGTGTTCGCGGTTTAGGCCGACGGTTTGCCACCCGCGCGCGGGCGGCGGGCCGTACTTCTGGAAGGCGACGTACTTGAGCAGTTGCAGGAACGATTCTAGCCCGAGCGACCCCGGCCAGACCGGGTCCTGATAGAAGTGGGCCGTGAAGAACCAGAACGACGGATCGACGGCGATCCGCCCCTGGATCAGACCCAGTCCCATGCGGCCGCCGGTGGGCAGGTAGCCCTCGATCCGGTCCACCATCCGCAGCATCGCATCCGGGAACGGCGCGGCGTGCGGTAGCTCCGCGGCGTTCGTGATCTGCTCGCCGGTCAGGAACGGCACTTTCGCCGTTGGCATGCCCACCTGATTGACGAGGGCATCCTTCGCGAAGAAGCCGAAGTATGTGGTGCCTTCGTACACCTTCCGCCCGCCGGCCACCACTCGCATATCGTAGTGCTGAATAATCATGCCGCCGGAGGACGACACCTGCGTCATCTTCACGGTCGTGGTCAGCGTGCCGATGCTCGGCGTGACGGCGAGGAACTGAGTGGCCTTGCCGCCGAGGTTGCGAAACGACAGATCGGTCGGACTCGTCAGGGCCGACCCGCAGTAAGCCGCCAGCCACCCGCACGGCTGAAGGGCGATTTCGAGCAGGATGCTGAACGGCATTGTCGGCCCGCGGTTGGCCGCGAAGTACCACGCCTCCGGCGGCACGGCGTACACGGCCTCGCAACTCGCCCCGGCTTTCAGCACGAACGGCTCGCCGGTGACAGCCGTGATGGCGTCGAGGAACTGGTACGGCGGCCCCGGCAGACGCGCGAGAATCCGCCCCTCGTCGAAGACGCGATACGGCTCGCCAAACGCCTCCGACGGCTTGCCGTTGGAGTAGGCCATGATCTTCGCGGGGCCGTACCGCGGGGCGGCGGGTATCGGGTTTCGGGTATCGGGTTTCGCGGAAGGAGCGGTCTGCTTCTGCCCGACCCCCGACCCCCGACCCCAGACCCCGCGAAGCGCAGCGAGCGTCAACCCCGTCATGCGCAGACTGAGATTCGTAATCTCCACGATCGGCTTGCCGTCCGCGTACATGAGCGCGTCGGCGATGCAGAACGGGGCCGGGCCGTAGCCCAGTTCCTTCACGCTGATCTCATACGTGACGAGCTTCGTTTGCTCGAGCACCTGCCCGCGACACTTCAGGCGGCTGTTCACGCCGGGAACGGGTTCGCACACCACTTCTCCGTCTTCGCCGACCCAGCCCAGGCGCATCAGCAGCACGCGGAGGGTGTGCAGGCAGCACTCGTACATGAGCGTGCCGGGCATCACTTTGTCGTCCACGAAGTGGCACTCGATGAACCACTCCTTCGGCCGTAGGTCGTACTCGGCGCGCAGGGAGCCGAGGCCGAACCGCCCGCCGGTCGGGTCCAGGTCGGTCACGCGGTCCACGAGGCGCAGCATCCCGCCGGGCAGTTTCATCGGCGACTTCAGCGGCAGCTTCGCGAAGTCCGGGCCGAACGCGGTGACAAGGTCGCCGTGCCGCAGGGCGTCGATGCCCTCCTCGTCCACGGCCATCTGCCGCACCGGTACCAGGTCGATCCAGTCGACCGGCTTCTTCCCCGCCATCGGTTGGCGGTCGAGTTTCGTGTGAACGATCCCCTGTCCCGCGGCCAGGGCGGCGGGCGAGAAGAACCCCGCCACGCCGCTCTTCATGCTAAGCAGTGGTTCGCCGTTGACGGTGCCCTCGAACCGGAAGCGGAACAGCCAGGCGTCGGCCTGATTGAAGAATTCATCGATGTGAATGTCGTACTCGATCCGCTCGCCGACCGTGGGCAGCCCGCGATGGAACGTGACGACGGCATCGAGTAGGCGGTAGACGGCGCGGCCCTTCGTGATGAAGTCGATGCCGAGGAAGCCAGCCAGGAACAGGTCGGCCTGCCCCGCCTCCACGGTCACGCTCGTCGGGCAGCGGCCGGCGTCGAGATACCAGCGGTCGGGCCGAACGGTGTGATCGGTCACGACGCGGCCGGAGGTCATCGACCGCGGCTCGCCGTCGATTCGCAGCACGCGATCGACGAGCATCAGCGGCCCTTCGGGCAACCGCACGCGGGTGGGGTGCGTATCGACTTCCGCGAACGTCGGCCCCAGCACGTCGCCGATCTTGCCGACGGCGAAGGTGGTGCATTGCTCGAAGGTGAGCGAGCGAGGCGGGGAGGGTGTGAGGGTGTGAGGGTGTGAGGGTGGAGGAGTGAAAGACCGCAATTGGTTTTCACTCCCATACTCTCGCACGCTCCCAGTCTCACACTTTTGAAGCACCAGCAGGGCCGCCATGCTCGTCTGCATCAGCGATTGCTGAAGCGTCAGGAACATTGTGTGCGCATCGGCCGTTGCTTGTTGCATCGCGGCGGCGGCCGTCAGGTACGGCGACACGTCAATCCGCGCGACCGCCGGCACCGGCCGGGCGGGCGGCGGCGTCTGCGTCAGTGGGGCCGGCGGGACCGGCTCGGCCAGCGGTTCCACCGGTGGCTCCCACGGCAACAGCACTTCCTCGACCGGCACGTCGAACGAGAGGTCTTCGACCGGCGGCGGCATCACGGCCACCACTTCCGGTTCCGGTTCCGGTTCCGGCTCGGCTTCCACCAGTTGCGGCAGGCGCACTGGCGGGGCCGTGGACACGCTCAGCATTCGCCGCGAATCGACCTCGGCCGGGCGGTGATCGACGCACGCCGAGTCGCCGCCGTAGAGGGCGTCCAGGTTCACCGGCACGCGCTCGGCGATCAAGTTCGCCAGCGTTCGCAGGACCAGCGAGACGGAATCTTGCCGCGGCACGCATACGGAGCGCGCGAGGTGCGGGCGGTCGCCCAGGGTGGCGGCGATCATGCGTGATGCCGACGCCCCCGGCCCCATTTCCAGGAACGTCCGCACGCCGTCGCGGTACGCGGCTTCGACCACGTTTGGGAACTCGATCGTGCCCACGAGCCCGGCCGTGATGGAATCGGCCGCGTTCTCCTCGGTCATCTTGTACTCGCGGCCCCACGCACCGCTATAGAACTTGACGCCCGGCGGCACGATCACTGGCAGTGTGTGTAGCTCGCGGTACGCCGCCTCGACGGGCTTGCCCGCCTCGCAGTGTGCGAGCGTCACGCCCTTCAGCGGCAGGATCGGTCGGCCGATGGCGGCGGCGAGCCTTTCCACGTCGGCCCGCACGCCGCCGATGACACACTCGGTCGGCGTCGTCACGATCAGCAGGTACGCCCGCAGGGCCGGCCGCAGGTGCGGCCGCACATCGTCCGGGGCGGCCGACACCACGCCCACGACCCAGTCGAGCAGGGCCGTCGTGCCGTAGAAGGTGCGGGCCGAATCGTACGGCGGGCCGAGTTCAGTCGTAAACAGCGCGGACGTGTGAATCCGGCGGTACATCTCGTCGCGGGCCGTCCACACGCGCACGCCGAAGAGGCCGGCCGACTCGCCGAGGCTCTGGCCGACCATCGCCGCTGGGTGAACGCCGAAGCTCTGGAGCAGGTCGCTCGTGAGCGTGCCGAGCGTGACCTGGCCGAATAGGAAGTCCCGCGGAGTGGCGGCCGGCGAAATCGCGTCGCCCCAGAACAACTGCGGGGCATACTGTGCTCGCAGTTGCCGGTTCTCGCGGTGCTGCTTCCGCAGGACGTGCGGCCAACTCGCGGCCAGATCGCGGCCCATGCCGGCGAACTGATTGCCAGAGCCGGGGAAAACGAACGCCATCTTGCAGCCGCGGCCAAGCGGGTACGGGTTGAAGAACACGCGGTCCCGCAGGGCCGGTGACTTCGGCGGCGGCAGACCACCATCACCGACAGAAACATCCCGGCGGGCGAACTCGATCTGTTCCTGCACGTCGGCCACGGACTTTGCCACGAGCGTGACGGCGAGCTTCCGCCGCGGGTCCGGGGGCACACGGCGGAACCACTCGCGGGCCAGGGCTTCGATCGATCGCGATTGCGCCGGCAGCCAGTTCGCCAGCCGACTCAGGCCGTCGGCGAGGGCCGCGGGCGTGTCGCCGTCGATCACGAAGAGTGCTTCCGGCCGTGCCCCGAGGGGTTGCCGCTGCTCGACCGCAATGCGGGGGGCGACGACCGTCGGCACGTGCTCGTCGAGGATGGCGTGGAAGCTCGATCCGTCCACGCCGATGCCGCCGACGGCCGCCCGCCGCGGGCCGTTCGTGCGGTCGTGCAGCCAGTACCGCGGGGCGATCGGGCACTCCGCGTTCGGCAGGGCGGTCGGGCCGGTGCCGGCCGGCAACACATTCTGATAGAGCGCGAGCGCCGCCTTCACGACGCCGACAAGGGCGGATGCGAACCCGGTGTGCCCGACCTGCGGCTTCGCCGACCCGACGGTGATCGGAGCCTCGCGTTTGGTCTTCTCCAGGAGCGTGGCCAGTGCCCGGCTTTCCTCCCGGGCGTCGGCCATTTCCAGGTACCCGATCTGGGCCGGGTCGGCGTTCGCGTCCAGGCACGCCCGCATGAGCGACGACGCGCACGCCGCCGCGTCCGGGGACACCCCGCCGACACTGCCGCCGCTGGCCGACCCGAAGCCGCGGATGACGGCGTATACACGGTCGCCGTCGGCCAGGGCCGCGGACAGCCGCTTCAGCACCACGGCCGCCGCGCCGTCGCCGGGTGGGTAGTCGTGCGCCGCCAGTGCCCGCGGGTCGGTCGTGAGTTCCACGCCGCCGACCACGGCCCGGTCGAGTTCGCCCGCCCGCAGTGCCCGCACGGCCAGTTCCAGTGCCCGCCCGGCGGAGGTTTCCTCGCTACATACGGTGAAACTCGGCCCGCCGAAGTGGAACGCCCGCGCGATGCGGCTGGCCGCGATGCTGCCGAGCGCGCCCATGACGCGGTTCGCGGTCATCGCCGGCCCAGCGAGGTCGGCGTACTCTTCGTTCGCCTGCTTCGCGGCCCATCGCAGGTGGAAGTTTGTCGTGTTCAGGTCGAGGCCGAGGCCGACGAACACGCCCGTCCGCGGGTCGCCATCGGCCGTCGATACCTGGCCGTGGCAGTCGTCGAGGGCGGCCGCCGCTGTTTGCAGCATGAGAACCTGCTGCGGTAGTAGTTCTTCGAGTTCCTTCGGCGGAATGCGGAACCGATCGAGCGGCACAAACAGTTCGGGGATGGCGTTCGTCCCGCCGGCCGCGCCGAAGACGCACTCCTGAAACTCGCGCAGGGTCGTCCGCGAACCGCAGTGGGCGGCCATGCCGACGATGGCCACGATCACGTCGGCCGCCTCCGGGTCGTCTGGGTGGCCCTCGGTCAGTTCCTTCACGCGGGCCTGCATCCGCCGCAATTTCGACAGCAGTTCTGTGCCCGTGCCGCTCTCCTCCGGCCGGCCGAGCGTTTGACCCTTCCGCGGCGCGTACGTCTGGCCCTTCCACTCTTCGAGCAGCAGGTGCGCGTTCACGCCGCCGAAGCCGAAGCCGCTCACGGCCGCCTTGCGGGTCTTACCCCGCGGTCGCCACTCCTCGGCGAACGGCAGCACGCGGAACGGTCCCGCGTCGTAGTCGAACGCATCCGGCGGCCTGTCGAAGTTCGCCTGCGGGGGCAACATGCCGGCCGCCATCGCTCGCACGACTTTCATCGTCGCCGCCGCCCCGGCCCCGGTGAGCAGGTGGCCGACGGTCGATTTCACCGACCCAATCACGCACTGCTTCGGCTTCCAGTCGGGGCGATCCGTCCACAGTTCGCGCAAACTCTCGAACTCGACCGCGTCGCCGACCGGCGTGCCGGTCGCGTGGCACTCGATCAGATCGACCTCGGTCGGCGACCACCCGGCCTGCCGGTACGCATCGCGCATCGCCCGCAGTTGCCCCTCGACGGCCGGGGCGAGCAGGTTGCCGACCATGTCGTTCGACAACCCGGCCCCGGCGATCACGGCGTGGATGGTGTCGCCGACCGCGAGCGCGTCGGACAGGCGTTTTAGCACGAAGACGCCGGCCCCTTCGCCCACCACGAGGCCGTCGGCCGTGCGGTCGAATGGCGAACACCGGCCCGACGGCGACAGTGCCCGCAGTTGTGCGAAGCCCATTTGCGTGTACTGCGGGTCCGGCCGCGAACAGCCGCCAGCGAGCATCACATCGGCCCGCCGCGCGAGCAACTCATCCGCGGCGAGTTTCAGCGAGTAGAGCGACGACGCACACGCAGCGTCGAGGGTGAAGGTGCCGCCGCCGAGGCCGAGCGCCTTCGCGAGTAACCCCGCGGGGAGGCCGGCCGAGAAGCGGTTGAGCGTGTGCGTCGGTTCTTGCGGCACGATGCCGAAGCCGCTGCCGAGGTACTCGCGGGCGAGTTCGTTGGCCTTCTCGGTCGGCAGGCAGATGTTGCCGAGGACGACGCCGACCTTGCGACGGTTCACGCCGTCGGTCTTCGCCGAGCGCCAGGCGCGATTGCCCACATCGAGCACGAGGTGGAACAGCGGATCGAGCGCGGCCAGGAAGTCGGCGGGAATATCCAGGCCGGTCGTGTCGGCGTCGAACGGCGTGAGGAAGTAGCCGCGGGTAGAGTAGACGGAATCCAGGTGCGGAACACGCGCGTCGAGGCAGGCATCGGGCGGCACGAACCACCGCCCCGGCGGTACTTCGCGCGAGCAATCGCGGGCGTGCAGGATGTTCTGCCAGAACAGGTTGAGGTCGGCCCCGCTGCCGGGAAACCGGCCGGCCATGCCGACGATAGCAACGCGATCCGCAGGCATCTCTTGCTTTCTCAGATGTGTTCAGTTTCCCCGGCAGTAAGTGTGAGGGTATGAGGGTGTGAGAGTCGAGCGTGAAAGACCCGGTCTTTACCCTCGACTCGCACACCCTCATACCCTCACACTTACTGCCGCACCAGCGGCCCCAACTGGTTCCGGCGAAACGCCTGGTTCAGGCCGGGGTCGATGACGCACTCGTAGTCCTGAATCTGCGCCACGACCTGCCCCTCGCCGTCGAGGAAGTCGATGTCCGCCCGCGCGAAGGAGCCGTCGTCGCGGGTTACGCGAATCACCACCCGCGTCGGACCGGCCGGGAACGCCCGGCGATATTGGCGATAGCGGCCCAGGAAGCACGGCAAGGAGCCGGCCCCGTGCTGCGAGTAGCTCCACAGGATCATCATCTGGAAGCTCGTGTCCAGTACCAGCGGGTCGGCCACCCACGCGCTCCGCAGGGGGCTGCGGAACCACTCGGCCGGGGCCGGCGACGGGTAGGCCGTGCCGATGAAGGCGGTGTCGGTCACGCCCTCGACCGACTCGATGCCGTGCATGTCGGGGCCGTGGAACAGGAAGTACCGGTACACATCCTCGATCGGGTGCGGGTACGGCTGCACGTCCGGCGGGCGGTCGCACGCCGGCGTCTTCGGCAGGGCACTCGTCAGCACCACCTCGGCCTTCGAGTGGATGACCTCGCGTCCATCCCGGCGACGGCCGCGGAGTTCGACCGGCACCGTGAACAGCAGGTCGCTCTTGATCGCTCGCCCGGCCATCAGCCGCAGGTTGCTCGCCGAGTTCTCCTCGACCATGACGCCGTGCGTGATGCGCAGATCGTTGAACCCGTGGAAGACCAGGCCGGGGTTGCCGTGCAGGGCGGCATGGGCCAGCCACTCCATATGAATCGCCATCGGCAAAACGGCCCGGCCGTCGAGGACGTGCGAACGCAGGATGGGGTGCGTGCCCACGTCCACGCTCCGCTCGAAGGCGAGCGTGAAGTCGGCGGCTGGCGGCGGTGGGCCGGTCAGTGGGGCTGGCGGCGGTGCCCCCGGCGGTTGCGTGCGTGTGGCCGCCGCCACGTTTACCGACCCCGACCCGATTGAACGCGGCTTCGGCCCCATCGCGATGACTTCCACCGACCGGCCGGCCGCGGCCAGTTCCTGCACGGCGAACGTGCCGCCTTCCTTCAGCGGGATCAGGCCGACGCCTTCGGACTCGAACAGCTTCCGCAGGCCGGGCGTGACCATGCCGCCGTCCCACGGCCCCCAGTTGATGGCCACCACGCGGGCCGTCGGCCGCTTGCGGGCTTCCGCCCCGGCGATCTTGTTCAGCACCTCGTTGGAGGCGGCGTAGGCCAGTTGCCCCGCCCGACCCAGGCGGCCCGTGATGGAACTGAACAGCACGACGGCCTTCAGCGGTTCGCCGCCGAGCAGGTCGAGCAAGTTGCGGATGCCGTCGACCTTCGTCGAATAGACCGAGTCGAACTGTTCGGGCGTGAGTTGCTCGATCCGCCGATCGGCCAGCACGCCGGCCCCGTGGACGACGCCGGCGATGTTGCCGTACTTCACCTTCGCCTGGTGGAGCAAGTCGGCCACGGCCCGGCCGTTCGACACGTTCACGGCGAAGTATGCCACGCGCGCCCCGGCCGCTTCGATGCGGGCGAGGGTGGCGCGAATCTCTCGCTGGGCGGTCACCTTCACGTACTGCTCGGCGATACTCCGCGGGGCGGCGTCGGCCCCAAGATACTCGGCGATGGCTTGTTTGATGGCGGCCTCGTCGGTCTTGCCGGCCAGCCATGCCGGCTCGGGGCCGACAGGCGACGGCGTGCGGCCGGTGAGGATCAGCGTCGGCTTGAACGCTTCCGCGAGAGCGACGGCTACCTCGGCCGTCACGCCTCGCGCGCCGCCCGTGACCAGGACCACATCTTGCGGGCCGAAGACGACGGCCTGCGACGTGGACCGACGAACCGTGCGGGCCAGTTCCAGCGTGCAGCGGTGCGACGGCGAAATGCCGACCTCGATCGGGCCGGACGCGAGCAGTTCTTCCACCACGCCCGCGGCCGCCGATGTGGGCGACTCGGCCGCGAAGCTCGGTTGCAGGTCGATGGCCTTACACGCGAGTTCGGGCCATT
>JBBQCQ010000064.1:0-10518 GCA_038318835.1 Gemmatales bacterium
TCAGTTCCGCAGTGCGAACATCGACGGTGGCGAGATGCTCGGCCCGCAGGCCGACATGGGCAAGGGCTGGTGGGGCAAACTCTACGAGGAGAGCGGCCGCGGCATGCTCGTGAAGGAGGGCGGCGAGAAGTTCGTGAAGGAGAACGACTGGAACGAGTACGTGATCGAAGCCGTCGGCCCGAGCGTGAAGATCTGGCTGAATGGCGAGAAGGTGGTGGACTACACCGACGAGAAGCTGTCGAAGAAGGGGCTAATCGCGTTCCAGGTCCACAGCGGCGGGCCGATGGAGGTGCGGTTCAAGGAGATTGTGTTCGAGGTAAAAGGCGGGAAGTAGCGGGCGATGTTGAGGTTTTCCGGCCTGAAAGGTCGGTTACGTCAGCCCAGGGCGAAGCCCTGGGTTGGAGACACGCAAGTTTTCGGCCCTGAAGGGGTCGCTCATTCCGGCACGCGGGAATGAGCGACCCCTTCAGGGCCGAAATCGTTGATTCTGTTGGTTCCCAGGCCTTCGCCTCGCTCCAACCTGGGCTGACAGAGCCGGCCTTTAGGCCGGAAAGACATTACTTCAGCACCTTCACCAGCACGAAAGTGAGCACGAAGACCAGCGCGAAGACGATGCCGATGGCGGCGAAGAAGAACGCCTTGTTCTGCTGCAGCGCCGTCGGCGACACCACGACCGGCAGGGTCGGCGGCGGGTCGGCGAGCGTGTTGCCGGCGTTGGCCCGCGTCGTCTCGAGCAGCGACGACGCCTTCCCTGGCTTCAGGGCCGCGTTCGGGCCGGTGTCGTCCAGGTGGTCGAACGCACTCTCCTCCTGCGGGCGAACTTCCATCGGGGCGACCACCTGCTCGCCGCTGTTCGTGTAGCCGGTCGGGGCCGTATCGCGGATCGAGGCCGACTTCGGAATTGCATGACTGCTTGATGCCGCGAACTGGCGGCGGTCGGCCATCCGTTGGAGCGCGGCCGCGATCTCCTCGGCGGTCTGCGGCCGGTCTTCCGGCTTCTTGCTCAGCATCTTGTGAATGAGCGCGGCCAGGTCGCCGGGCACCTTCGGGTTCAGGTCCAGGACCGGTTGCGGGTCCTTGCCGCCGAGGGCCATGAGCAGGTCCATGAGGTTGTCCCCCTGGAACGGCAGTTGGCCGGTGACCATGCGGTACAACACCGACCCGACGCTGAACAGATCGGTGCGGTGGTCAATCTTACCGCCGCGAGCCTGCTCCGGCGACATGTACGCCGGCGAGCCGATGATCGCGCCGCTGGTGGTCAGCTTGGCCTCGTCGAGCGGGTTGAGCGACTTGACCAGGCCGAAGTCGAGAATTTTCGCCTTGCCGAGGGGGGCCTCGAGCCAGATGTTACTCGGCTTGATGTCGCGGTGGGCGACGCCCATGCGGTGGGCCGCGCCGAGGGCCGAGCAGACCTCGCGGCCGACGCGGAGGGCCTGCGAGACGCCGGTGACGGGGTTCTTCTTCAGGAAGTCGTCGAGCGACGCCCCCTGCAGGTACTCCATGGCGATGAACGGAATGCCGTTCCACTAGTCGGCGTCGTAGATGGTGAAGATGTTCTCGTGCTTCAGTTGGGCGGCCGCGAGAGCTTCGCGGTTGAACCGGGCCTTCGCGGCCTCGTTCTCGGCGAACTTCGGCAGCATCACCTTGATCGCCACTCGCCGCCGCAACCGCTCCTCGTAGCCGAGGTAGATGCCGCCCATGCCGCCCCGGCCGAGTTCCTTCAGGATGCGATACTTCGCCAGCACCCCGATTTCGGTTGGCTTCTTCGGCGGGCCAAAGGCCGGCATCTCCGCGTCTTTGTTCGCGTTCGCGTTCACGAGGTCCTTAGTTTCGTCGTTGGAGGCGTTCATGGAGGGCGCCTGGGAAAGAGTATCGTGTGATGTCGGCTCAGGGCGTGCGTTATTCATGGTCGTGCTACGCGAGAACGTGAGAACGGCAGAGGTTTTCATAGTATAAGCGAAACACTAATACCGTGGCAAGAACGAACACGCCCTATCTTTTCCTTCCAGCCGCTACAGCCGGACCCAGCCACCGGGGTGTTCTTGGGCGCGCCGTTGCCCGTGGGTTGTAGAATCAGGAAACGCCCGATCGCTCCGTTCGGGGGTGGGAATCTGTAACATCACCCTTCCGTCTCCCGGCTCAGAGAAAAAACAGGAGTTCCCCTCATGCGTTCGGTTCGTCTGGTCGGTGCGGCCACGGCCGTGCTCGGGTTTGCTTTCCTCGGCATGGCCCAGGAGAAGAACGTGCAGTACCCCGAAACGAAACGGGTCGATCACGTCGACGATTACCACGGTACGAAGGTCCCGGACCCGTACCGGTGGCTGGAAGACGACGTGCGAACCTCGAAAGACGTGGCCGACTGGGTCGCGGCCGAGAACAAGGTGACGACCGCCTACCTGGAAGCCATCCCAGAGCGAGCGTACATCAAGCAGCGGATCACCGACCTGTTCAACTTCGAGAAGTACTCGGCCCCCTCGAAGCACGGCGGCAAGTACTTCTACAGCAAGAACGACGGCCTGCAAAATCAGAGCGTGCTGTACGTGCAGGATACGCCGATGGGTCTGCCGCGGTTGCTCCTCGACCCGAACAAGCTGAGCAAGGACGGCACTATCGCGCTCAGCGGCTTCGAGGTGGCCGACGATGGCCTGCTGGCCGCCTACGGGCTGGCCGACGCCGGGTCGGACTGGAACACCTGGAAGGTGCTCGATGTTTCCACCGGCAAGACGCTGGACGACGAACTGAAGTGGGTGAAGTTCTCCTCGGCGTCTTGGACGAAGGACGGCAAGGGCTTCTACTATGCCCGCTTCCCGGAGCCGCAGAAGGGGGCCGCGTTCCAGAGCTTAAACGTCAACCAGAAGCTCTACTTCCACAAGCTCGGCACCCCGCAGGCCGACGACAAATTGGTGTACGAACTGCCCGACCACCCGACCTGGAACATCGGCGCGGGCGTGACCGACGACGGCAAGTACCTCGTGATCTACGTCAGCGATGGCACCACGAGCCGCAAGACGAAGGTGCTGTATCAGGACCTGTCCGACCCGGCCGCGAAGCCGGTCAGCCTGATCGACAACCACGACAACACGTGGAACTTGATCGACAACCTCGACTCGGTGTTCTACTTCCAGACCGACTACAAGGCCCCGAAGTATCAGATACTGGCCATCGACCTGAAGAAGCCGACCGCGGCCGACTGGAAGACGATCCTGCCCGAAGCGAACGACGTGATTCAGAGTGCCTCGCTTGTCGGCGGTCGATTCGCCATCAGCTACCTGAAGGACGCGAAGACGGTCGTGAAGGTGCACGACGTGGACGGCTCGTTCCTGCGGGACGTGGCCCTGCCCGGCATCGGCACCGTGAGCGGCTTCGCCGGCAAGGAACGCGACCCCGAGACGTTCTACACCTTCACGAGTTTCATCACCCCGCCGAGCATCTTCCGCTACGACATGACGACCGGCGAGAGCAAACTGCTCCGCCAGGCGAAGGTGAAGTTCGACCCGGCCGACTACGAGCTAAAGCAAGTCTTCTACCCGAGCAAGGACGGTACGAAGGTGCCGATGTTTATCGCGCACAAGAAGGGGCTGAAGCTTGACGGCACGAACCCGGTGCTGCTCTACGGCTACGGCGGGTTCAACATCTCGCTGCCGCCGAGTTTCTCGACGAGCCGCGTGCAGTGGATGGAGATGGGCGGCGTGCTGGCGGTCGCAAACCTCCGCGGCGGCGGCGAGTACGGCGACGCCTGGCACCGCGCCGGCACGAAGCTGAGCAAGCAGAACGTCTTCGACGATTTCATCGCGGCGGCCGAGTACCTAATCGCGGAGAAGTACACGTCGCCCAAAAAGCTCGCCATCCAGGGCGGCAGCAACGGCGGCCTCTTGGTCGGGGCGTGCCTGACGCAACGGCCAGAACTGTTCGGCGCGTGCCTGCCGGCCGTCGGCGTGATGGACATGCTGCGGTTCCAGAAGTTCACGGCCGGCCGCTTCTGGGTGGACGACTACGGCAGCAGCGACGACCCGAAGGAGTTCCCGGCGCTCTTGAAGTACAGCCCGTACCACAACCTGAAGCCCGGCACGAAGTACCCGGCCACACTGGTGACGACGGCCGACACCGACGACCGCGTGGTGCCCGGCCACAGCTTCAAGTTCACGGCGATGCTGCAATACTGCCAGGCTGGCGACGCCCCGGTGCTGGCGCGGATCGAGACGAAGGCCGGCCACGGGGCCGGCAAGCCGACGACGAAGGTGATCGAGGAAACGGCCGACCAGTGGGCCTTCCTGGTGAAGAACCTGGGCATGAAGGTGGTCGAGGTGAAGTGATCGTGGCGAGCCGAGCACCGTAAGGTCCCGGGTGAGTGGCAATGTCATTCACCCGGCACCTCACGGTGCTCGGCTCGCCGGGACGTTGGAAACGTCCTCCGCATATTCGCCTATCATGTTTTCATGCCAACCGCCGTCCTTCCCGTTTCTGCGAAATCTGTCGTCATCGTCGGGGCCGGCCCTGGTGGGTTAGCTGCTGCCCTGCTCCTCGCCAACGCAGGCGTGAAGGTTCGCGTCGTCGAACGCCTGCCCCGCGTCGGGGGGCGGTGTTCCGCGATTGAGGAGGACGGGTTCCGCTTCGACCTGGGGCCGACGTTCTTCCTGTACCCGCAAGTCCTCGAACGCATCTTCCGACTCCTCGGCCGCGACCTGAAAACCGACATCCCGATGACGCGGTTGGACCCGCAGTACCGGCTCGTGTTCGGCAGTGGCGGCGACCTCGTCTGCTCGCCGGACCTGGTGAAGATGGCCGCCGAAGTCGGCAAGCTGTCGCAGCACGACGCCGCCAACGTGAAGCGGTTCCTCGACGACAACCGCGTGAAGCTCGAACTGTTCCGCCCGGCTCTCGAAAGCCCGTTCCTGGGGTGGCGCGATCTCTTCAAGCTGTCGCTGCTCAAGCTCCTGCCGGTCCTCGCGCCGTGGCGGTCGGTCGAGGGGGAACTCAGCCGCTACTTCCACGACCCCCGCGTGCGGCTGGCGTTCACGTTCCAGTCGAAGTACCTCGGCATGTCGCCGTTCAACTGTCCGAGTTTGTTCAGCATCCTGTCGTACCTCGAATACGACTTCGGCGTCTGGCACCCGACCGGCGGGTGTTCGGCAGTGTCCGATGGGATGGCTCGCATCGCGGAGGAAATGGGCGTTGAATTCTGCCTGGACCAACCCGTGACGGAGATGCTGTTCGACGGCAAGAAGTGCGTCGGCGTGAAGACCGACCGCGACACGTACCTGGCCGACGCCGTGGTGGTGAACGCCGATTTCGCGCACACGATGACGACACTAGTGCCGAACGCGATCCGCCGGCGGTGGACTGATGCGAAGATCGCGAAGAAGCGATTCTCGTGCAGCACGTTCATGCTGTACCTCGGCCTCGACGGCCGATACGACGACGTGCCGCACCACAGCATCTACACCGCGAAGGACTACATCGGCAACCTCGCCGACATCGAGACGAACCGCGTGCTGACCGACGACACGTCCTTCTACGTGCAGAACGCGAGCGTGACCGACCCGACGCTGGCCCCGGAGGGCCAGAGCACACTGTACGTTCTCGCCCCGGTCACGAATCTGCACGAGAACGTGGACTGGGCCGCAGCGAAGGCGACGTTCCGCGAGACGGTGCTGCGGCAACTGCCGAAGCTGGGCATCACGGACGTCGAGAAGCGGATTCGCTTCGAGAAGGTGGTGACGCCGCAGATGTGGCAGGACGACTACGCCGTCTACCGCGGGGCGACGTTCAACCTGGCCCACAATCTCGGGCAGATGCTGCACTTCCGCCCGCGGAACCGCTTCGAGGATTTGGGCAACGTCTACCTCGTCGGCGGCGGCACCCACCCCGGCAGCGGCCTGCCGGTGATTTACGAGTCGGCCCGCATCACGACCCGCCTGCTGCTCAACGACTTGAAACTCGACGCGGCGTGGCTGGACGAGGCCGAGGCGGGTATAATCGGGGCGACCGCGTAGCGAGGGATTTCCCGATGACGAGTACTATCAGTGGCAAGCCCTTGACCGTGCAAACGGCCCCAGGAACTCCACCATTCTTACACCTCCCGGCCGATCAGATGGATCAAGTTTCTCAACTGATGACGCGGCATCAGGTCCGTCACGAAGTGACGGAGTTTGTGATTTCGATGGGCGGTAAACCGGCGAGTGGCTACATCCGCTTCGGGTGGGACGTTGACCCGAAGGCTGTGCAAGTGTTACTCGACGCCGGTCACTGAATCCCGGAAGAGGCCATGTCCCTCGCAGACGATATTTACCGGTTGCGCGACCAGACATTACTTGAATTAACTGCCGCCCACGACTACTACGGCGAAACCATCATCGCGTGGTCAATCGTCCAAGATGTCATCCGCGGCGGTCAAGAATTCGACTTCATCAGTAAGGTGACCAGTACCCACCTTACTCAAAACGAATTGCTCACGAAGTCCTACCGCTACGTGTTGGTTCAACTCCATGAAACCACTTTTCAG
Source organism: Gemmatales bacterium (assembly GCA_038318835.1). Taxonomy (GTDB): domain Bacteria; phylum Planctomycetota; class Planctomycetia; order Gemmatales; family Gemmataceae; genus Limnoglobus. The sequence continues at coordinate 6,503 of JBBQCQ010000064.1, forward strand.
CAATTCCTAGCTCTATTCGAGAGTTTCTTCTTCGATTTCCTGCGCCTGTGGCTGACGACCTACCCGCAAAGTCTCGGCAAGAAGACGATCGACTTCAAGACGATCCTCGAGGCTGCGGACAAGGACGCCCTCACACAGATGGTCGTCACGAAGGAGCTGATTGAAGTTCTCTACGACCGACCCGCAGAATGGTTCAACTACCTGAACTCCAAAGCCAAGTTAGGCTGCCCGACCGACGCCGAGATCGAGCAAATTGCCGAAGCGAAGGCGTCTCGGGACGTACTCACGCACAACCGTGGAATCGTGAACGAAGTGTACCACTCAAAGGCCGGCAACTTGAAACGGTTCGAACTCAGTATGCGCCTCGAAATTTCAGAAGCATATCACCGTCAGACCTGGAATCTAATTCGCAAGATCGTCACCGACATGTCGAACGCTGCTATTGCCAAGTTGGTTTGAGGTCGCCCCAACTGCGACGGACTTTCGGGCCGAAGTCTTGCTCCGCTTCTTCGTCGCCGGCACCACCTCAGGCACCGCGAACTCGATCTGCTGCAACCGCATCCGCACGGCGTCGGCGTACTCCGCGGACAGTTCCACGCCCAGCGAGCGGCGGCCGAGTTTCTTCGCCACGGCCAGCGTCGTGCCGCTGCCGGCGAACGGGTCTAGCACCAGGTCGCCGGGGTTCGACGCCGCCCGGATGATTCGCTCGAGCACCGCCTCCGGCATCTGGCACGGGTGCTTCAGCCGCTCCTTGAAGGTGCCGCACACCCGCGGCACGTTCCAGGTGTCCGACTCCGGCTGGAAGTGGTCGTCGGTCTCCTGCGGCCGCAGCACCCAGGTATCGTCAGGCAGTTTGCCGACGGGGTTGGCGCGGCGGTCGGCGTAGGTCGTCATGCGGGCCGACGGCACCCGCACCGGGTCGGGGTTGAACGTGAAGCGGTTCGGGTCGGACACGTAGTACAAAATGTGCGCGTGACTGCGGTTGAACTTCTTCGTGCAGTTCACGCCGAAGGTGTAGTGCCAGATGATCCAGTTCCGCATCGTCAGGCCGAGGGCGTCCAGCCGCACCTTGTGCTCGGCCGCGTACTCGTCGCCGATGGCCACGAACACCGACCCCGTCGGCTTCAGCACCCGCTTCACGGCCGTCAGCCACGCTTCCGTCCAGGCGAGGTAGTCGCCACCCGTGCGGCGGTCGTGGTATACGTCGTACTCGTAGCCGATGTTGAACGGTGGATCGGCGAAGACCAGATCGACCGACCCGGCCGGCTGCGCGGCAAGGAGCGAGATGCAGTCGCCGGTGAGGACCGAATGTTCCACGGGTATCGCCTGGGGGAATCGGAGTAGTCGTAGACCCTGAATGATATGTCGAATATCCGGAATGCGCAAGTGGTACTCGATGGATCGACTACGGGGGATGGGTGGGCAGAAGTTGGTCTAGGCAGGGTCGGCCGGAGGGTGTAACTTCTCTCTTCCTGGCATTCTCCTCGACCATCACCACGGGATCACGGATGATCCGGCATATGAAATCGGTCTGGCAGTCCCGGTACTTCTGGGGCTCGCTGGTTCAACTCGACTTCCGCAACCGCTACCGCCGGTCGCTACTCGGCATCGGCTGGTCGATGCTCAACCCGCTGGCCATGACGGTCGTGTTCTGCATCGCCTTCGGCACCATCCTCGGCGTCGGCAACTGGCGAGAGTACGCCCCGTATCTGCTCTCCGGACTGGCCGTCTGGAGCTTCATCCGCGAATCGATCGTCCTCGGCTGCGACGCCTTCGTGCGTGGCGAAGTGTACATTCGCCAGGCCCCCATGCCGTTCAGCATTTACCCCCTGCGGGTCGTCCTCGGCACGTTCATTCACTTCATGATCTCGATGACCCTCGTGGTCATCACGGTGATGTACTTGAAGGAATCGACGGACGTGCTGTACCGGTTCGTCGAGGTCGTGCCGGCCATCCTCATCTTGTGCGTCTTCTGTTGGAGCGTGGCCACCCTGGCCGCGTTTGCCGGGGCGTACTTCCACGACACGAAGCACCTGGTGGAGATCCTCACGCAGCTCTTGTTCTTCCTAACGCCGATCATGTTCAAGCCGGCGACGGTGATCGAGAAAGTCGGGCCGTGGATGATCGAACTCAACCCGGTCGCGCAGTTCCTGATGATGATTAGCCACCCGCTGGCCGAGGGCACGCCGGTGCCGACGGAGTTGTATTCCACCATCCTCGGCGTGACGGCCGTCGCCTTCGGCCTCGCCTGCTGCACGATGGCGTGGCTGCAAAAGCGGCTGATTTTCCAGCTCTAAACGCCGTTCTACCCCCGCATGGACGCCGAGACTCACCGATGGCCAAGATCGAACTGAAAGACTTGTCGCTCACGTTCGCCCTGCGGAAGGCGACGCGAATCTCCTTGAAGGAATACGCCGTCAATGCGATGTTCCTGCGGAGTAACAACCCGCTGATCCGCGTGCCGGCTCTAGTCGATCTGAACCTGTCGGCCCGCGATGGCGACCGCGTGGGCGTGATCGGGCACAACGGGGCGGGCAAGAGCACGCTCTTGAAGATGCTCGCCGGCGTCTACCCGCCGACACGGGGCCAGCGCGTGGTCGAAGGCAAGATTTGCTCGCTGTTCGACATCGCCCTCGGGTTCGAGCAGGACGCGACCGGCCGCGAGAACATCCGCTACCGGTCCTACCTGCAAGGCGAAACGCCGCGAACGCTGAAGGGCAAGCAGCAAGAGATCGAGGAATTCAGCGAGCTTGGCGACTTCCTCGACACGCCCGTGCGGTACTACTCGGCCGGCATGTCGGTGCGGCTGGCCTTCTCGATCGCCACGGCCGTCGCCCCGGAGGTGCTGCTCATCGACGAAGTGCTGAGCGTCGGCGACCTGGCCTTCCAGACGAAGGCGAAGGACCGCATGCGGAAGATGATGGCCCACGCTCGCATCATGGTGATGGTCAGCCACGACCTGACCTCGATCCGCCAGATGTGTACCCGCGTGCTCTGGATGGAGCACGGCCACGTGCGCATGGCCGGCCCCGCCGAGCGCGTGGCGAAGGCTTACGAAGACAGCGTGAAGGCCCCCAAGGCGGCCGTCGCGTGACCGCCGCCCCGGTCGGCATTTTGATCGTCAACTACAACGGCGGGCCGCACCTCGCCGCGTGCCTCGCCGCCCTCGAACGGCAGACCGTACCCCGTCATCGTTTAGAAGTGATCGTCCTCGACAACGCCTCGCGCGACGGGTCGGCGGACGAAGTGCCGGCCCGCTTCCCGTGGGTGAAGCTCGTCCGCTCGCCGATCAACCTCGGCTTCGCCGAAGGCAACAACCTCGCCGCCCGGTACGCCCACGGCGACACGGTCATTCTGCTCAATAACGACACCCTGCCCGACCCGTACTGGCTGGAAGAACTTCTGCGAGCGCGGGCCGAGCACCCCGGCCACTCGCCGGCGTCGAAGCTCGTGTTCGCCGACCGGCCGACCGTGCTGAACAGCGCCGGCCTGTGCCTGCTCCGCGACGGTCGCGGCATGGATGCCGGCTACGAGCAACCCGACGGCGGGCAGTTCGAGGCCGGCGGGCCGGTGTTCGCCGGGTGCGGGGCGGCCGTCGTGCTGCACAAAGACGCGGCCGGCAACGTGCTCGACCCCGACTACTTTCTCTACTACGAAGACCTCGACGCCGGCTGGCGGAACGAACTCGCCGGCACGCACGCGGTGGCCGCCCCGCGGTCGCTCGTGCGGCACATTCACGGGGCCGCGGCCGGCGAAGAATCGCCGGTCTTCCGTTTCCACGTCGATCGCAATCGGGCGATCGCGAGCCTCCGCAACGCCGACTTTTTCCTCGCGGTATGGGCGGGCTTCCTGCTGCTGGCGAAGGTGCCGCAGGCGTGCGTGCGACTGGCCCGCGGCAAGACCTCGCGGCGGAACGCGCTCGCCGTGCTGGCGGCGTTCGTCTCGTACCTCGACCGCCTGCCGGGCACGCTCGTGGATCGCTACATGACCCGATACGGAGGACAACCCGGTAGCCG
>JBBQCQ010000065.1:0-10497 GCA_038318835.1 Gemmatales bacterium
CTTGCAATTTGGCCAGGATTTCAACATTAACCACGCCCAATTGGAACCACTCGAGCGTGAGATCGAACGGCATCTTCTCGTGTTCGCCGGAAATCATCTCCGAACCTCACTCGATCACACCGCCCCGATGGCCAGCGAGCAATTGTGGCCGCCGAAGCCGAAGCTGTTCGACAGCACCTTCGTTACTCGCACTTCTCGCGGAGTGTTCGGCACGTAGTCCAGGTCGCACTCCGGGTCCGGCGTGACGTGGTTGATCGTCGGGTGGATGACGCCGTGCTTCATCATCAGCGCACAGGCGATCGCCTCCACGCCGCCGCTCGCGCCGAGCAGGTGGCCGATCATACTCTTCGTGCTGGACACCATCAGCTTCTTCGCGTGGTCGCCGAAGACTTGCTTCATCGCCTTCGTCTCGGCCACGTCGCCGAGGCCGGTGCTCGTGCCGTGGGCGTTGAGGTACTGCACTTCGTTCAGATTCCAACCCGCCTCGCGGCAGGCGGCCCGCATCGCCTCGGCGGCACCGATGCCGTCTTCGTGGGGGGCGGTGATGTGGTAAGCGTCGGCGGTGTTGCCGCAGCCGAGGATTTCGCAGTACACCTTCGCGCCGCGGGCCTTCGCGTGCTCGTACTCTTCCAGCACCAACATGCCGGCCCCTTCGCTGAGCACGAAGCCGTCGCGGTCTTTTTCGAACGGCCGGCTGGCGTGGGCCGGGTCGTCGTTGCGGTGGGACAGTGCCCGTGCGGCGATAAATCCACCGAGGCCGGTCGGCGTGATGGCCGCTTCCGCGCCGCCGGAGACGATCACATCGGCGAAACCGCCCTGGATTTGCCGCATCGAATCGCCCATCGCGTGGGCGGCCGAGGAGCAGGCGGTGCTGACGGTGGTGTTCGGCCCGCGGAGGCCGTAGCGGATGCTGATGTTGCCGCTGGCCGCGTTCGGGATCATCTTCGGGATGACGAACGGCGACATGCGATCCGGGCCGCGGCTCAGCAGCGTGCCGTGGCCGTCCTCGAACTCGGCGAGGCCACCGATGCCGCTGCCGATGATGCATCCGAGGCGGAAGGGGTCGTACTTGGCGAAGTCGATGCCGCTGTCGGCGACCGCCTCGTGGGCGGCGTGAAGGGCGAACTGCGTGAAGCGGTCGAGGCGGCGGACGGTTTTGTGGTCTATGACCGGCTCGGGTTTGAAGTTCTTGACCTCGCCGCCGAACCGGACTTTGAACTTGGTCGTGTCGAAGAGGGTGAGCGGCGCGATGCCACTTTGCCCGGCCAGCAGGCCTCGCCAGTAGTCGGGGACCGAGTTCGCCAGCGGGTTGACGGTGCCGAGGCCGGTGACCACGACGCGACGGCGGGTCATTCCTACTCCCACGATAAAAAGAGAACGGCCGACCGGCCGCGGAATAGGGCACCGCGAATGGTCGGCCGGTCGGTTCAGGACTTTGCGCTGCCGTCCCGATCTTTGTTTTTGACCGCGACCTTGATGTGTTCGACCGCCTCGCCGACCGTTTTGATCTTCTCGGCCTGGTCGTCCGGGATTTGAATGTCGAACTCTTCTTCGAGTTCCATCACCAACTCCACGATGTCGAGCGAGTCGGCCCCGATGTCCTCGATGAAGCTGGTTTTGTCGGTCACCTGGTCTTTGTTGACGGCCAGATGTTCGCAGACGATGTCGATGACTTTTTGGCGAATTTGCTCGTCGGACACGCTTCAATCCTCCAGGGCGGCGGGAGTCTCGGGCCACCCGTTAGTTCGGATGGTTCCGCCACGGGTCGGTCAGTGTTTCGGGGCCGTCGAACGTCTTGTGTTCAGCGGTTGGTTCTTGTGGGCGGACGGGCAGTCCGTGGTTTAGAATTTACGAAGCCTGGGTCGAAAAGAAAAGGGCCGTCACGCGGTTACGTTCGCGATCTCGGTTTTCCGGTTCACCCGCTTGATGAGACCGGCCAACACGCGGCCGGGGCCGATCTCATAAAACTTCTCCACGCCGTCGGCCAACAGGCCGCGAACGGTCTTTTCCCACCGCACCGGTGACAGGACTTGCCGGACCAAGAGGCTGCGGATTTCGGCTGGGTCGGTGTGCGGCTTCGCGTCCACGTTCGACCAGACCGGGATGCGCGGCGGCTGAATTTGCACGGCGTCGAGAACCGAAGCGAGTTTCGTGTCGGCGGGTTTCATGAGTTCCGTGTGGAAGGCCCCGGCCACGGCGAGGCGGATGGCCCGCAGGTTTTGCGATTCCGCGATTCGGCAAACTTCGTCGATGGCGGCCGACGTACCGGACACGACTGTGTTGCCGGGGCAGAGCAGATTGGCGACCTCAATCAACCCCTTCGGGCGAGCCTCGGCGATCAGCGATTCGACTTCGGCGGCCTCCAGGCCGATGATGCTCACCATGCCGCTGGGGGTGGCTTCTGCCGCGGCTTGCATTGCCTCGCCACGAGCCTTGACCACCTTCAACCCATCGGCGAAGGACAACGCACCAGCGAAAACGAGGGCCGTGTACTCGCCGAGGCTCAGGCCGGCGGTGGCGACGACATCGTGGACGACGGCGGGCGTGGTGGCTTTGAGTAGTTCGAGGGCCGCGAGGCTGGCGACGAAGATGGCCGGCTGGCTCACGTCGGTCGCGTTCAATCGCTCGGCAGGGCCGGTCGTGCAGACGCTCAGCAGGTCGTAGCCGAGGGTGCCGCTGGCTTCGTCGAAAAGGGCTTTCGCGGCCGGCGACGCTTGGCAGAGCGCGGCGGCCATGCCGACCGTCTGGGCACCCTGGCCGGGGAACAAGAACGCGAGGCGGGGCATAACAGAGTCCGTCAGTCGGGGATCGTCGGGAGAGTTTCAAGTTCCGTGACGATTTTCTCGTTGAGTTTGACGCGCACATCCTGAGCCGCGACACCGATGGCGTTGGCGATGGCCCGATCCTTCGACGACCCGTGGCAAATGATGCAAACGCCGTCGACGCCCAGCAGTGGGGCACCACCGAACGCACTGTAATGATACTTCTGTACGAGGCCGTGCAGGGCTTTCTTCGCCAGGTCTTTCTCGGCCGACAGTTGGCCGATGACTTCCTGACCGACCATGCCCATCGCGAACTCGAACAACCCCTGCGAGAGCTTGATAATCACGTTGCCGACGAAGCCGTCGGTGACGACGACATCGACCTTGCCGGCGTGGATGTCGCGGCCCTCGATGTTGCCGACGAAGCGATCTTTCAGGCTGCTGGAACGGAAAAGGTTGTAGGTTTCTTGCACCAGGTCGTGGCCCTTGCCCTCTTCCTCGCCGACATTTACGAGGCCGATGCTTGGGCGTTCGACGCCGAGCATATGCTTCGCGAAGACGCTGCCCATCGCGCCGTATTCGAGCAGGTGGCGGGCCTTCGGAAAGACGTTCGCGCCCACATCCATAATCACGCAACGGCCCTTCGCCGTCGGCATTACGGTGGCGATGCCGGGGCGGTGGACGCACTTCAGGAACTTGCGGAGGAAGAGTCCGCCCGCGACAACGGCCCCGGTATTCCCCGCGGAAACCAGGCCATCCACCTTCTTGGCGGCGAGCAAGCCCCAGCACTTGGCGATGGAGTTGTCCGGCTTCGCCCGCATCGCCTCGGCTGGCTTCTCGTTCATGCCGATGTTGTGCGCGGCGTGGACGATCTCCAGGCGGTCCTGTGGGTAATCCCCGGCCGTGGCGAGATGTGCGCGAAGGGTGGATTCGTCGCCGACGAGCACAACCGTGAGGTCGGGCGAGGCTTGAAGTGCCTGGATCGCCCCGGCGATGTTAGGTGGGGGGCCATTGTCGCCCCCCATCGCGTCCAGAGCGATCCGCATAACTTAGCTTCCTTCGGCGGCTTCTTCGGCTTTCACGACGATGGCCGTGCGGCCCTGATAGTTGCCGCAGTTGCCGCAGACGCGGTGCGGCAGAACCGGCTCGTTACACTGCGGGCAGTATTGCACGCCGATCGGCTTCTTGTGGTGGTGGCTACGGCGCATGCCTTGTTTCGACTTCGAGGTTCGCCGTTTGGGGACTGCCATGAGACTCTCGGGTTCGGTTCAAAAAACTACAAGGCTGTCATCTTAGAACCGTGCGAACGAGCGTCAACCACATCTGCTTCCGTCTCGCTCACTCGGTTGACGTTCCTGGCAGACCATCAAACACCCCATTCCGCTCGGCTGATATGCTGACAGCCATATAACGAACCGCCGGAGGATCACAGTGGACCAACTCTGGGCACCCTGGCGGCTGGCTTACGCGGTCAACCCGAAGCCCAAAATGCCGACCGCGGGCGAGGACTGCTTCCTCTGTCGTGTGCTGGGTGAAGCCGATGACCGGCCGAACCTGATCCTCCTGCGCACGGAACTCGCGGTCGTGGTTCTGAACCGCTTCCCGTACAACAATGGACATCTCTTGGTGTGCCCGCTCGCCCACAAAAGTGTAATCGAAGACCTTTCCGACGCGGAATCGCTGGAACTGCAACGACTCCTCGTGCGGATGACGGCCGCGCTCAAGAAGTGCATCCGGCCGGATGGGTTCAACGTCGGGCTGAATCTTGGGAAGGTCGCGGGGGCGGGTTTGCCCGGCCACCTGCACTGGCACATCGTCCCCCGGTGGGAAGGCGACACGAACTTCATGCCTGTGGTCGCCGATACGAAGGTCATCGTGCAGTCGCTCGAATCTCTGTATGATGTGCTTGTCCCGGAACTCTGATCCTTCCTCGACGGTCGTACGATGTCATCCCCCCTCGGCTCGCTCGCCGACTGGCACGCCTCCGAAGACCAGTGGCTCGCCCCCTACGCCATGCGGGCGGCCGGCAGCCGGGGGCGACGGCACGCCGAGCCCACGCATCCGTTCCGGTCGGCGTTTCAACGGGATCGCGAGCGGATTGTTCATAGTTCTGCCTTCCGCCGGATGACCGGGAAGACGCAAGTCCTGGTTGCGTCGGTCAACGACCACCACCGCACCCGGCTAACACACACGCTGGAGGTTTCGCAGGTCGCTCGCACCGTCGCCCGGCGGTTGCGGCTGAACGAAGACCTCACGGAAACGATCGCGCTCGCCCACGACATCGGCCATCCGCCGTTCGGACATGCCGGGGAAGAGGCCCTCAACGACTGCCTGAAGGGACACGGCGGGTTTAACCACAATCTCTACGGCCTCCGCCGAGTTGACGAACTGGAAGAACGCTACCCCGAGTTTCCTGGCCTGAATCTCACGTTCGAGGTACGGGAGGCGTTCCTTCAACACTGCCGGAAGCTCGACGGCCCGGAGGCAGCCGAGTTTCGCGATGCTGGCTCGCCGCTGCTGGAAGCTCAGGTCGTCGATGTGGTGGACAGCATCGCCTACGATACGCACGACATCGACGACGCCCTCGGCCTCGGTTTCGTGGGGCAGGACGACCTTCGTGAAGTCGAACTCTGGCAGACGACCGCAGAGAAGGTAAGAAACGTCTACCCCCTCCTGAGCGGGAACCCCTTGCGGACCGCGGTGGTACGGGAACTGCTCGCCGCCCAGGTTAACGACTTGCTGGAAGAAACGGCGAGACGGTTGAACCATGCGAGCGTTCGTGGCGTCCAAGACGTGCGGTCGGCGAAAACACCACTCGTGGGCCTGAGCTTACGGACGGAACTCCTGAAGCGGGGCCTGGAGCAGTTCCTGCGGGACCGCGTCTACCGCCATCATCGCGTACTGCGGATGACCGCCAACGGCAAACGCATCCTGAGGTTGTTGTTCGAGGAGTATGTGAAAAGCCCCGAACTCCTCCCGGAGCGGCAACTGACCCGGTGGACCGGCTCGCACGCCGACCCGCGGCGAGTCGAACTGCCAGGTCGGACGAAGGTCGATTCCCTGGAACGGGTCATCGCCGACTATCTGGCCGGCATGACCGACCGGTTCGCCCAGCAAGAGTACCGCCGCTTGTTCCAACCAACCACCGAATTGTAGTTTGGCTTCTGTCCCAGTCGCCACGCCCTCCTTCTCTCCTTGAGGACTGTCATGCTGTTGTGGCTTCTGCGTGTGTGTTACGTCGTTCTCGTGATCGGCACCGCCGCGTTCACGTTCGTCACGGTCTACGACCCTGAGACCGGCCATGGCCTCCTGCACGCCATCTTGGGCGCGGCTCTCGCCCTCGGCATCGGGGGCATCATCCTCTACACCGACATCCGCGAACGCGATAAGGACATCACCCTCGTCTCGGCCCTTTTCTTCGGCCTCCTGCTGGGCATGTTGATTGGCTGGTTGATTTCGTTCACCGCCGAGCCGATCGTGCGGGCCGTGACCAACGGCTTCCCGGAAGCGACCCAGACGCGACTCGTTCACCTCGCCCGCTTACTGATTACGCTGATTAGCACGTATGCGACAATCGCGCTGCTCTTGCAGACGAAGGACGAATTTCGGTTTCTCATCCCTTATGTCGAATTTTCCAAGCAGGTGAAGGGCGGACGGGCACTCGTTCTGGACACAAGTGTGATTATCGATGGCCGAATCGCCGACGTGTGTGATACTCGACTCATCGACACACGACTTGTCGTGCCCCGATTCGTTTTGAACGAACTTCAGGCCATCGCCGACAGCAGCGACAAAATGAAGCGGAACCGCGGGCGGCGCGGCCTGGATGTTCTCAAGCGACTCCAGGGTAACGCGAACATCGAACTCGTCGTTCAGGATAGCGTCGGCGAGGTGAAGCCCGGCGAGAAGGTCAAGGTCGATGAACGCCTCGTGCTATTCACGAAGGCCATCGGTGGCCGGGTCGTGACGAACGACTTCAACCTGAACAAGATCGCCCAGTTGCAGGGCGTTGACGTTATCAACCTCAACGAGGTCGCGAACTCGCTGAAGACTGTGGCACTGCCCGGCGAGTATCTGCAACTGAAGATCGCCAAGGGCGGTGACCAACCGGGGCAGGGTGTCGGGTACCTCGACGACGGCACGATGGTCGTCATCGAACAAGGCCGAAGCCAGATCGGTAACGAGGTGTCGATCGTCGTGACCAGCGTGCTCCAAACGCCGGCCGGTCGCATGATCTTCGGCCGCATGGAGGCCCGCCCGTCCGGCTCGTTCTTACCCGTCGGCCCGCCCAGTGGCGGGTTCCAGTCGATGCAGCAACGAGCCGGCGATACGAGTCATCACAAACCGGTGTCCATCGAGACGCCCGGCCCAACGGCCCCGGTGAAGCCGAACAACGAACCGCCGCGAACATAGTGCGATTCGAGAGAGAGCAGGGAGGAACCCACGGCTGGCCGTGGGTTTTTTCTTTTTTTCGGGAGACAGTGATGAAACTCCGCCACGGTTTATTGAGTTGTACCGCCCTGATCTTGCTCGGACTCGGGCACGGACTGACGGCCGACCCGGCGAAGGCAGCCGGGAAGCCGGCCGACGACACGGCCCTGGTCGAGCGAGTCATCGCCGCCCGGAAGGAGTATCAGAATACCCTCGTCGCACTCTACGACTACTACGCGAAAGCTGCCGACAACGAGCGGGCGAAGTGGGTTGAAGAAGAACTGAAGGCGTTCCACCTCAGCAACAAGCCGTCGTACCGGCTGGACATCTCCGACGTGCCACCGGCCACCCTGGAAGCGAAGGTCAACCGCCCGGAGGCAAACAACCTCTTCCGCGTCGCGAAGGACTACAAGGGGAAGGGGATCGGCACCGAGTTCACCCTCAATCAGCGGCGATCCGAGATCGTGTTTCAGGCAATCCTCGCGAAGTACCCGGACAGCGACAAAATCGCCGATGTGGCCTACGAACTCGGCGACCTGTACGAGAGCCGTTCTTACAAGCAGTTCCACCGCGCGGCGGCATACTTCGAGCGATCATACCAATGGCGGAAGGGCGGGTTCACTGACGCCCGCCTGCGAGCCGCCCGCCTGTATGACAAGCAACTGAACGAACGATCGAAGGCGATCGAACTTTACCGTGAAGTGATCCAGCACGAAGGCGACAAGGAGCGGATGAAAGAAGCCGAGAAGCGACTGGCTGAACTCACGAGCACGCGGAAGTAACGACGTCATGGGCGGGTCGGGCGGTAAAGCCGTCGTTCCGCCCGCCTGTATAATCTCACCATGTCACGCTCTCTCCGTCGCTACGCCCTGCTTTCGGTCGCCGCGGCCTTCGTGACGATCGGCATGAAGTCGGCCGCGTACTTTGTCACCGGGTCGGTCGGCTTGCTGTCGGACGCCCTCGAATCTGGCGTGAACCTGCTGGCCGCCGTCACCGCCTACCTCACGCTCATCTACGCCTCCCGCCCGGCCGACGAGACGCACACCTACGGCCACGAGAAGATCGAGTTCTTCGCCAGCGGCCTGGAGGGCGTGTTCATTCTCTTCGCCGGCCTCGGGACCATCGCCTACGGCTGCGAGCGGCTTTGGGCACCGCAGCAATTGCAGTCGCTCGAACTCGGCACGGCCATCGCAACGGCCGCGGCCATCGTGAACCTTGTCGTCGCTCGCATCCTCCTCCGTGTCGGCCGCGAGCAGCATTCCATCATTCTGCACGCCGACGGGCAGCACCTGATGGCCGACGTGTACACGTCCGTCGGCATCGTTGGCGGGCTGATCCTCGTATCGCTCACCGGCTACACCATCCTCGACCCGATCCTTGCCATCATCGTCGGCCTGAACATTCTTGCCACCGGTATCAGCCTCGTACGGCGATCGTTCCACGGCCTCATGGATCATGCACTTTCACCCGACGAGCAGAAGAAACTGCGAGAGGCGATTCGCGGGATGCTGCCGCCCGGCATGGACTTCCACGCCCTCCGCACACGGCAAGCCGGGGCGAAGACGTTCGCCGAGTTTCACCTACTAGTATCCGGGCAGATGTCGGTTCGCGACGCGCACGAGTACGCACACAAGGTCGAGGACCGCCTCTGCGAAGTGATGCCGGGGATCACGGTGACGATTCACATCGAGCCGATTGACGACGAATCGTCGTTCGAGGCGATCGAACTCGCCCGCCTCGGCGAAATGACGTTGCCCACGGAGCCGCAACCTTGATCGAACTGCTGTCCGACCCGACCCTGCGGACGGTGGCGATGGGCACGGCGGCCATCGGCGCACTCGCCGGGTTCGTCGGCACGTTCGCGGTCGTTCGCCGGCAGAGCTTGCAGGGCGACGCGATCTCGCACGCGGCCCTGCCGGGGTTGGCGATGGCGTTCCTGCTCGGTGCACGCTCGCCGGTCGTGCTGGTGTTGGGGGCCGCTCTTGCCGGGTGGGTGGCGATGGCCCTCGTCGGGGCGTTCAGCCGCAGTCGTCGCGTCACGTTCGACTCGGCCCTCGGCGGTACGCTCGCCGTGTTCTTCGGCATCGGCCTCGCGCTGCTGACGTACATCAAGAAGCACGTCCGCGGGTCGGCGGAACACGGCCTCGAACGCTACCTCTTCGGCCAGGCCGCCACGCTCCGCGAATCTGACTTGTGGTCGGTGCTCGCCGCCGCGGTCGTGGCTGTCGGCGTGATTGTAGCCCTGTGGAAGCAGTTCCAAATCCTAAGCTTCGACCCCGACTTCGCGGCCGTGCAGGGTTGGCGAGTCCGCGGCCTCGACGCGATCCTGACGGCCTTGATCGTCGTCACGGTGGTGATCGGCCTACAAGCCGTCGGCGTGGTGCTGATGAGTTCGCTCCTCGTCGCGCCGGCCGTGGCCGCGAAGCAGTGGCTCCACCGCCTCGGCCCGCTCTCCGCACTCGCGGCAGTGTTCGGTGCGGTGGCCGGGTTCGCGGGCACGGTGGGCAGCCATCTGTTGTCTGAGGATGGCCGCACCGTGCCGACGGGGCCGATGATCGTCATCAGCGCCACGGGCATCGTGGCGTTGTCGCTGGTGTGGGCGGTGGCCCGTCCGCGGCTGATTCGGAAGGCGGTCCGCACGGCATGATCTTCTTCCCGCACCTCGGCCCGGAACTGAACGAGACTGTCTACCTCATGGCCGCGGTGGCCGCCGCGTGTGCGGTGCCCGGCGTGTTCCTGGTGCTGCGGCGGATGGTGCTCGTCGGCGACGCGATCAGCCACGTCCTGCTGCTCGGTATCGTGCTGGCGTACTTCGTAGTGAAGGACGCCGCCTCGCCGCTGTTGTTCTTCGGGGCGGCGGCCGTTGGCGTGCTCACGGTCGCTCTGGTGGAAGGCTTGCAGCGGACGAAGCTGCTGAAGGAAGACGCAGCCATCGGTCTGGTGTTTCCCTTCCTGTTCAGTGTCGGCACACTGCTCGCCTCAATGTACCTGCGGAACACACACCTCGACGTGGACCGCGTTCTGCTCGGCTCGGCCGAACTTGCTTTTCGCGACCGCCTGATCGTGGGTGGCCGCGACCTCGGACCGCGTTCCCTGGTTTTGCTCGGCGGCACGTTTGTGGTGTTCGTGCTTCTCGTCACCCTTTTCTACAAAGAACTGAAACTCTGCACCTTCGACCCCGGCCTCGCGGCCGTGCTCGGCTTCCTGCCCGCGGTGGTGCATTACGCCCTGATGACGAGCGTGTCGCTGGCCACAGTTGCGGCCTTCGACGCGGTCGGCCCCGTGCTGGTGCTCGCGTTTTTCG
>JBBQCQ010000066.1:0-10443 GCA_038318835.1 Gemmatales bacterium
GTGCCGTACAGCGGCTACCGCTCCTTCGGTGGGTACGGCACGCCGAGCTACTTCGGCGTGCCGAGTTTGTACTCGTCGCCAAACTACTACAGCTCACCCACCGTCGTCGCTACTCGGACTTATGTCGTGCCTAACGTGACGGTCGTACCCAGTACGCCAACAGTCTATTCAACCACGCCGACAATCACCGCACCGGTTCCGACCACCGCCGTCGAGACGGGCTTGCTCATTACTGAAGTGAAAGCAGAGGGGACAGCGAAGGCGGCCGGGTTACGGCGTGGCGATGTGCTCCTCTCCGTAGACGGCAAGCGGGTGCAGACGTTCGACGAACTGCGGACGACACTCGGTGGCGGGAAGCAGGACGTGAAACTGGAATTCATCGACGGCTCCAACGGCCAGATCGATCGGAAGGACGTGAAGGTTCAAGAGACCAAGCTCGGCATCACGGTGGAGGAAGTGCCGCTTACGAAGTCGTGAGTTGATAGTATTGGCCGTACCAACGCGAACCGAGTTCCCAACGGGAACTCGGTTTCTTTTTTTGCCGCGGCAGAAACCAGCTCAGTCGCCGACGTAGGGCAGGAGGGCCATGAAGCGGGCACGCTTGATGGCCTTCGACAGGCACCGCTGGGCGGCGGCGGAGAGGCCGGTCCGCTTGCGGGACATCAGCTTGCCCTGGCCGGTGACGAACTTCTTCAGGGTGTTCACGTCCTTATAGTCGATGAACATCGGCCGCGGTTCGTATCCGGCCGGCGCGCCCGACATCGTCCGCTTGTTCTTGTTGCGGACCCGGATGAGACGTTGACCCGTGGTGGAGACTTTAGCTTTGCGCGGCATGATTCACTTTCATTGAGTCGAAACCAAACTCTTCGTCCGATTGAGAAAATGCTACCGCCTTCGCCCCCGTTGGCAAGTGGGGCGGCGGGCGGTATTCCAATCTCAGACCCGTGGGCGAACCCGATCGAACGGGAACAGCGGCACAAATTTCGCAGGGACAGGAACTTATGGACGTGACACTTCTGCCAACCCATCCAGCAGACACCGAGATTCTCGTGGCCCTGGCCGAGCGGACGGGCATGTTTCAGCCGCATGAGATCGTCGCCCTCCGCGAGGTGCTCGACGATTACCACGCCGTCAACGAAAGGGAAGGGCACGTCGCTCGTACGGGCCGCGTCGGCGAACAGGTCCAGGGGTTCGTTTACTACGCCCCGGTGGCCATGACCGACAACACGTGGGAAGTCTGGTGGATGGCCGTGGAGAAGGGCCAGCAGGGCCGCGGGTACGGCAAACAAATGATCGAAGCGATCGAGGCCGATGTTCGTGCCCGAGCCGGCCGCTTGTTGCTGATCGAGACGAGTTCCTTGCCGCACTACCACCCGACGCGGCAATTCTACCTGAAGACCGGCTATCGGCTCGCGGCCCAGGTCGCGGACTTCTACCACGACGGCGACGACAAGGTGGTCTTCTCGAAGAAACTCGTCGCACCCGCTGCAGGTTGTCACTAACCCGTTCGGCCCGCGACATCCACCCACGGGGCGCATTTCGGGTGCGTACAATGCTGCGGTTTGGCGTCACAACCGGACCAATCGGTACTCCCTGAACCCGCCTGGGGGCGATCTGCCATGCCAGCCGCACAATTCGCTCGGCCTCCCATCCCCCCTTGTCGATGGTTCCTAGTAGTTCTGCGGTTAGCCGAGGTCGTGCCGGAATGGGTCGGTACGACGGCCGCAATGCCTGACAGGACGATGGCGGGTATACCGAGTTCGCCAAACTCACCAACCTGATGAAGTTCGCAAACCCAGGTTAATCTTCGTGGAGCGCGGCTGCCGATGAAAATCACGCAGTCGTCATCGGAGTGCCAAACCCCACACGGCACTCTGGGATGTCGGTTCCGCGAAGTTGGGAGAGGTTGTGAACGGATGCCCCCGTCGGCCGACACGTTTTGCTACGTCGTCGTCCTGCCCCTCGGGCTTGCCGCTGTCCCCTGAACAAGGGTGGCTAGCCGTGAGTGCGTTGAAAATGGAGTGCCCCCGATGAAAAAGGTGTTTACCACTGGTCAGGTTGCCAAAATCTGTAAAGTGGCCCCCCGGACGGTGTCCAAATGGTTCGACAGTGGTCGGCTGAAAGGCTACCGAATTCCCGGTAGTCAAGATCGCCGCATCCCACGCGAACAACTCATTCGGTTCCTCAAAGAGCACGGAATGCCCTTGGGGGAACTGGAAGAGGAAGAATGGCACAAGGTGCTGCTCATCGGCACCGAGAAGCTGTTCAACGACCGGATGAAAGAACTGTTACCGGAAGTCGACGACTTCAAGTATGAACTCGCCCAGAGCGGGTTCGAGGCCGGCACGCTGGCCCAGAGCTTCCACCCGGACACGATCATCATCGACCTGGGCCTCGGCCGCAGCGAGTCGATGCAGATCGCCTCGAACCTTCGCAAAAACGACTCGTACACGACCACGCTTATCATCGGCCTCGCCGGTGAAGACGAGGCTTCCCCCGAGAAGCTCAACGAGTACGGGTTTAACGAAGTGTTCAAGAAGCCGTTCGACGTGGCCCTGCTCTCGGAGCGCATCCGCCGTCTGGCGGAGGCGAAACGCGAGTCGTAAGCCGCCGATGTGGCCCAACTTCCACCGCCGTGGGATGGAGAAGGATCTCCCGTTCCCGGCGGTTGAACCATTTCTCGCCCCACGTTTTGCCCCCGCCCAGTGCGAACCCGCCGACCCGCGACCGATGTCCCTATAATGTCCCCTAACGTTTTTGGGGTCATCCGACGAGGGCATCTTTCATGGCCGACTGGCAGCGGACGCACACCTGTGGCGAACTGCGGGATACGCACCTGGGGCAGACCGTCACCCTCAACGGGTGGGTGCTCATCACTCGCAACTTCCCGAATCAGGTGTTCGTCGATCTCCGCGACCGGTACGGCCTCACGCAAGTCGTGATCGAGGACGCCGACCCCGCTCTCTTCGCGGAAGCGAACAAGATCGGCCGCGAGTATGTGCTTTCGGTCTCGGGTGTCGTGCGGAAGCGGATCGCCGGGAAGGAACGCGCTGACATCCCAACCGGGCAGGTCGAACTGGAAGCGAAGACCGTGCGGGTGCTGAACAGTTGCCCACCGCTGCCGTTTAGCGTGACCGAGTTCCCCGACGAGGAACCCGCGAACGAAGACCTGCGGCTTCAATACCGCTACCTCGACCTGCGGCGGCGGTCGATTCAGCAAGTGCTGATGCTTCGCCACCGCGTGAGCAAGATCATCCGCGACTACATGGATACGAACGGCTTCCTCGAGATGGAAACGCCGCTCCTCGGCAAGAGCACGCCGGAAGGTGCCCGCGACTACCTGGTGCCCAGTCGCGTGTTCAATGGCGAGTTCTTCGCCCTGCCGCAGTCGCCGCAGTTGTACAAGCAACTGCTGATGATCTCCGGATACGACAAGTACTTCCAACTCGCTCGCTGCCTGCGTGACGAAGACTTGCGGGCCGACCGGCAACCGGAGTTCACGCAACTCGACGTGGAAATGTCCTTCGTCGAACGCGAAGACGTGCTGGCGGTCATGGAAGGACTCGCGGCCGAGTTGCTCGACCAGTGCCTCGGCGTGAAGTTGCAACTGCCGCTGCCGCGGTTATCGTACCACGACGCGATGCTGCGTTATGGCAGCGATAAGCCGGACACGCGATTCGGCATGGAGATCGTGGACATCGGCGATGTGGCGACCGAGAGCGAATTCAAGGTCTTCAAGGACGTGCTCGCGGCCGGCGGGGTGGTCCGCGGGCTGAACGCCAAGGCTGCGGCCGCGAAGTTCAGCAACAGCGACCTGAAGCCCGGCGGCAAGCTGTCCAACTTCGTCGCGCAGTACAAGGCGAAGGGCCTGGCGTGGATGAAGTGCGAGGCCGGCAAGCTCACCGGCAGCATCGAGAAGTTCTTCCCCGATGCGGTGAAGGCGAAGTTGATCGAAAAGATGCAGGTCGAGAATGGCGACGTGCTGCTGTTCGTCGCCGACAAGGAAGCTGTGGTGTGCGATGCACTTGGGGCGTTGCGGTCGCACCTGGGGGCGGAACTCAAACTCTACCGCAACTGGTGGGACGAAAAGAACGAGTACACCGCGGCCGAGGAGAAGGCCGCGAAGAAGGAGAAGCGTGCCCCGAAGCCGTTCGTGGTGAAGCCGGAGCACTTCAAGATGCTCTGGATTCTCGATTTCCCGATGTTCGCGTGGGACGAAGACGAACGCCGATGGGCGGCCATCCACCACCCATTCACGGCCCCGATGGACGAGGACTTGCCGAACCTGGAAGCCGATACCGGCAAGGTGCGGGCGAAGGCCTACGACATGGTGCTGAACGGCTACGAAGTGGGCGGCGGGTCGATCCGGATTCACCGCCCCGACGTGCAGGCGACGGTCTTCAAACTGCTCGGTATGCCGCTCGAAGACGCACACGCCCGATTCGGCTTCCTGCTCGACGCGCTCAAGAGCGGGGCACCGCCGCACGGCGGCATCGCGCTCGGCCTCGACCGCTGGTGCATGATCCTGGCCGGCACCACGAACATCCGCGACGTGATCGCCTTCCCGAAGAACCAGAAGGCCCGCGACCTGATGACGGGGGCACCCGCGACGGTCGAGCCGCGGCAGTTGAAGGAACTCGGCGTCGAACTGAAAAAGTAGGCAAACCGCGCAAGGCCTCGTAACCTCCCCCGTTCCCCGACTGCACCAACTCTTCCCCAGTGTTGCAGGCCGTCGGGGACGGTCCCCGGCGGCCGTGCTCTTTTGGGGTGACTGGTGCGATTCACTCTCCTCGCCGGCGTCCTCTTCGCCGTGGCGTACACGCAGTCGCCGGTCTTCTACTCGAACCAGAATCAGTATCTCCTACACGGCGTCGCCCGGACGCCCGGCAGCGGCCTTGCCCACGACTGGCTAGCCAACACACTTGACCCGACGCTACTATTTTCGGGTGTGGTCCGCGTGGCATTTCTTACCCACCCCGCGGTCGCGCTTCCCCTGGTGTACGGCCTTATCCTCGTGCTGTATGTTGTCGCCCTCGTCGCGCTCGTGCGGCGACTGCCCCGCCACTCGACGACGGCGACAGGGTGGGCGTTCGCGTTCGCGTTGGTGCTCCTGTCGCACGCGGCCCTCTTCCGCTGGCTGTCGGTGCAAATGACCGGCGTCGATTACCCGTGGAACTTTCAGTGTGGCGTCGCGAACCAGTACGTGCTCGGCACCGGGTTGCAGCCGTCGGTCTTCGGCGTGCTGCTGATCTCGTCTCTGGCCGCGTTTCTCCACGACCGGCGACCATTGGCCGTCGCGTGTGCGGTCGGTGCGTGTGTCATGCACTTCACCTACCTACTGCCGACGGTCCTGCTATTCCTGGGATTCGTCGTGGCGACATGGCGATCCGCGGGTCGGGAGCCGACACTTCGACTCGCCTTTGTGATGGTCGCCGCCCTGCTGCCGGTCGTCGCGTTCAACGCCATCCGCTTTCTGCCAACCGACGCGGCCACGTTCGCGGAAGCCCAGCGGTTACTCGCCGAGGTGCGCATCCCGCACCATTGCAAGGTTCAGAAGTGGCTCGACCCGGTGGCCGGGCTGCAAATCGCGTGGGTGCTGCTCGCGATTTGGCTCGTGCGGCGAACGCAGCTCGGCCCAGTGATGGCCGTCGCCGCGCTGCTTTCGGTCGTGCTCTCGGTGGTGACGGTCATCACCGAAAGTCACTTGTTGATGTTGCTTTTCCCGTGGCGAATCTCGGCCGTACTCGTGCCAGTTTCGACCGCCATCATCATCGCCCGCACCGCGGCGTGGGCGGAATCGCGACCGCGTTGGCGGCCGGCGTTGGCGGCCGCGAGTGGCGTGGTGGTGGTCGCGGCAGTGGCCGCCGGCCTCGCTTTCCCGCTCCTCGGCATCGGCTACGCGATGAAAGACGAAGTCGAAGGTGGGCTGCTCGATCACGTCCGTCGCACGAATCGCCCCGGCGATGTGTACCTGATCCCGACCCGCGTTCCAGCCGTGTCCGGCGGGAAGCGGGGGTCCTTCTCGACGACGTTTACCCCGCCGCCACGGCTGGGCGGGAATCAAATCCCGGTGGACTTGCAAAGGTTCCGGCTCGCGGCTGGGGCGCCAATCTTTGCGGACTTCAAGGCGATCCCCTACGCCGATCGCGAAGTTCTGGAGTGGTACCGCCGTGTGCAACTCGCCCAGCGGTGGTACGAGGAACAGACGTGGGCTTCGCCGGAAACGCTCCGCGAACTGCGGGCGGAAGGCATTTCCTGCGTAGTGGTGCCGGCCAATCAGCCGATCGAGTCGCCGGAATACCGTGAAGAGTACGCGGACGAGTCGTTCCGCGTGTACCGGGTGGAAAGGTAGGTCGGCCCTGCCGGGCCCACGGCCAGTGTTGGCCAAGGTTCGCTTTCGTGTGCGACTCTCGTCCTCGCGGAACGTCACGTCCAAGACCCCGTGCATCGACTCGATGCTCCCGTGGCTACGAACGGCTTCCCCGAAACGTTTGCCGCTGAGGAACCGACGGAGCATCCACCGCCCGCGACGAGGTCACGAGCGATCTCCTTCTGGCCCCCCCTGGCGTCGATGGTGATCCGAGTCTTGGGGTTCGATCGGCTTCCACAAGAGGGGGATGGCCGTGATCTCGTGGGACTTCTCTTCGGTGGCCCCTTGGCCCAAGGCGATCCCGTGCTCGCGGGCCCAGTCGCTGACGATGTGCAACGGGCCCAGCCCCTGCGCCGCGTCGTGGGAGCGTCGGCCCGTCTTACCGTCGATGGCGATCAGGCGGACCGGTTCGCCTTCGCCGGATGCCAGGACGGCGGCAATCCCATCCTGGAAGCACCGCGGAACTGCCTCGGGTTGGAGGGGTCGCATTGAGGTTCCCCAAGTTTGGTGGACACGAAGTTAACGGTGTAGACTCCGAAGGAGGAGTTCACCGATGGCCCGACCGCGTTCGACGTATCCCGCCGAGTTCAAGCTCTCGGCCGTGAAGATGATCACCGACCAGAAGTTGTCCGTCGCGGAGGCCGCCCGCCGCCTCGACGTGGGCGAGAACCTGCTCCGCGAGTGGCGGAAGGCGTTCCTCGCCCGCGGGGCCGACGCCTTCCCCGGGCACGGCAACCCGTCCCCGGCCGAGGACGAACTCCGACGGCTGCGGGCCGAGAACGCCCGCCTCCGGGCCGAGCGGGACCTGCTAAAAAAAGCCGCTGCGTACTTCGCCAGCCCGCCGAGTTGACGTACCACATCGCCGACCATGCGGACGAGCGGCCCGTCCGTTGGATGTGCGACGCCCTCGAGGTATCGGCGTCCGGATACTACGCCTGGGCCTCGCGGGCGGACAACCCGACGCAACAATGGCGGGACGAGTTGTTCGGGGTGATCGAGCACGTTCACGCCGAGGTGAAGCAGCGTTACGGGAGCCCGCGGATGCACGCGGAGCTCAACGCGCGGGGTCACGCGTGCTCGGAGAACACGGTGGCCAAGCTCCTGAAAGCCCAGGGAATCCGGGCCCGGACGCGCAAGCGGTTCGTGCGGACGACGGACTCGGGGCACGCGTTGGCGGTGGCCGGGAACGTCCTGGAGCGGGCCTTCGATCCGGCCGGCCCGAACGAGGCGTGGTGTGCCGACATCACGTACGTGGGAACACGCGAGGGGTGGCTGTACCTGGCCGTGGTCGAGGACCTGTTTAGCCGGATGGTGGTCGGCTGGTCGATGGACGACGCGATGGAGAGCCGATTGGTCGTCGATGCCCTGGAGATGGCCCTGGCCCGTCGCCGCCCGACCGCCGGGTTGTTGGCCCACTCGGATCGCGGGAGCCAGTACGCCAGTGAGCACTACCAGCGGATCCTCGCCGCGGAAGGGATCGTGTGCAGCATGAGCGGGGTGGGCCAGTGTTGGGATAACACGCCGGTCGAGAGCTTCTTCGGCCGGATGAAGTGCGAGATCGCCGGGAGCGAGATGTTCGCCACGAAGGAGCAGGCGAAGGCCGAGATCTTTGAGTACCTCGAAGTGTTTTACAACCGTGTCCGCTTGCACTCGTCACTGGGGTTCGTTTCCCCGGTGGAGTTTGAACGGACGTACAACCAGACCCACCGTTAACTTCGTGTCCAGTTCGCATTGAAAATCGGCACCACCTTCCGCTTGTAAAAATTGAGGTTCGCCCTGTCGAAAGCCGTTATCGGTTTGGTGGAGAAGGCGGGCGAAGCGAGGAGGAACCGGCGAAAATTCGATATATAGTGTGAGCCTGGTAAAGAGATCGGGGTCGGAGGGCATTTCGATTGAGGTTACTTTGCGAACGCTGATCGGAATAAACGATCCATCGCAAACGGGTTACTCGTCATCCCAGATGAAGACTTCACTCAAGCCGCTGCGGGCTTTGCCTGCATGGGTGAACACGATGCGGACTTTGCTGGCCGTCACTGGGGCGAACCGGACGACGTTGAAGTTGCTCCCTTGGGGCTTGTCCGGAGATTTCTTCACGTCAGCCACTGGCTTCCAATTGTTGCCATCCCAGTATTCCACGTCATACTGGCTCGGTGGCTGGACACCGCCGCGGTCATCGTAAATGGCCAGTTCGATCCGGCGGAACGACTTGGCTTTGCCGAAATCGACTTCGAGCCAATCGGATTTGTTGGGAGATTCGTAACTCGTCCAGCGATTGGTCGGCGTCGGCAGGAAGTTGACTTTCCCATCGATGGCGAGTGCGGGGTTGCCGCCAAAGCGGTCTATGTGCGACGCGCTCGCCTTCGGGAAGGTCTTGTTCCCGGGGTTGTACGCAAGATTGCCTGCCGGGTGGGGAGCATTTGCTACCGGACGTTGGCCATCGCCCCACGCTTCAATTTCGGTCAACCCGGACTTGCCCCCGTTCGCATGATGGAGCACGACGCGGAGCTTTTCGACTTCCATCGCAGGGAAGCGGCTCACGTTGGCGGTGTGTCCCGTCGGGTTCTCGGGGGATCGAGTTTGCTCCGGCAAGGTCTTCCAAGTTTTGCCGTCCCAGTATTCCAAGTCGAATCGCTCTGGTGCGACAATGCCCGCACCGTCATCCAGAATGTAGAGCTTGACGGTGTGAAGCTTGCGTTTCATTCCGAAGTCGATGGATACGGTATCGTTCGCGTTCGGCGAACTCTCGCAGGTCCAGCGATTGGGGGGTAGCACGTGATACCAGTAGTTGCCATCGACGAGTTTTGCGGACGAGGTCTTGGGGCTGGTATGCGAAGCCATCACACGTGGGAAGTAGGTGCCGTCGTTGTTCACCGCATAGTTCACCGCGAGGGGCGTGGCCGGCGGTGTAGCCATCTTTTCAGGCAGCCGAGCCGAGAGCGACGCGAGTTTATCCGAGGAGGCGACCTCTTTACCGTCGGCGAACAGCCGAAGCCCTTTGCCTCGCTTGTAGCGGGTGCCGTCGCGGTCCCAGACGACGTCGATCCAGCGGCCCTTGTACGGCACGCCGGTGAGGGCGAAGTACGGCCAAGCCGCTGGGGCGAGCGGCTTCACCTCCAGCGTGTCGTCGTCGCGGGGAACCAAGCCGACGAGGCCACTGATGATCAGGTCGTTAAACGACGAGTGGAAGTAGTGCTCGCTGTGGTTGTAGCCGTCGTGCCCCTCGAACGACCCGGTGTCCGGGTGGATCGCCTCGGCGAGGTACGGCTTGCCGTTTTTGCGGTGCGACTTGGCGAAGATCGTCAGCAATGTGACGTAGTCGTCGTTGCCCACGGCGTCCTGTTTGTAATCCTGAAGCAGGTTCGCCATCGCCTTGAGCGTCTGGCTGGTGGCGTAGGGCCATGACTGGCCGCTCCACCAACAGCACGATTTCTTCAGGAGGTACATCGGGTCTTTCCGCTCCACCGTGGTCGGGCCGAACGGCGCGAAGAAACCTTGGTTGTCCATCAGCTTCTTCCACGCGGCCTCGTACCCCTTGCCGCCGTCCGGCATGCCGAACTGCCACGGCACATAGCCGATCAGTTCGCGGCCGTACTCGCTACCGGCATACTGCCCGCTCTGGTACGTGAGCGTCAGTGCCTTCACCTTGAACCCGTTGGCCTCCTCGTCCTGCTTCGACATCGGGAAGAAGAACTCGCGCTTCGGATCCCAGAGCTTTTTCTGCATGGCCTCTTTGATCCCGGCGGCCTTGGCGCGGTAGGCATCCGCAGTCGCCTTGTCCCCGGCAAGCTCGGCCGTCCGGGCGATCGCCAGCGCGTCGGCCCACATATAGGGATTGATTGTGGGGCGGTAGCCGGGAGCTCCACGGAGGATGTTGGTGGTCTGCCGACTGTTGATGTTGAATTCCATGCCGTCGTCGTGGCCGTTCTGCCAGAACAGACCGACTTCGGGAACAAAACACTTCTTCTCCCATGCCTCGAAGTTCTTCTTCAGGTCCGGGAGCAGGTCCTTGGTGAACGCGTCGTCCGGGTGAACGCGGTGGGTAGCCCACACGGCATCGGCGAGCCAAGTGGTAT
>JBBQCQ010000067.1:0-10400 GCA_038318835.1 Gemmatales bacterium
TCACCGATGACCGCATCGCCTTCTTGCAAAAGATCCTCGCGCAGAACCCCGTGTACGTTTACCGATTCGGCGGTCGCCTCGACGACGAAACCCGCACCGCGTCGGCCGAGTCGCCGGTCTGGACGAAGGCCGAGTGGGAGGCGTGGATCAACTACGACTTCAAGCCGTGGGTGACGCGAGGACTGTCGAAGGAGGCCCGCGACGCGGTCGAGAAGATGCCGGCGTGGAAGGCCGACACCCCCGGCAACGCCGAGTGGGCCGTCGTCTGGTCGAAGTTGCCCGAAGGCGAAGTGGTGCCGGGGTCGCTGAGCGAAGACGAAAAGAAGATGCTGCTCGACAACCGCGGGAAGCTCGACAAGCGGACGGACGTGGCCCGGTCGATCGTCCTCGGCACGAACGTGCCGGATTCGATCACGGCTGCCATCAACCGCGAAGCGGCGAACATGGTGCAGGGCGTCATCGTGTTCACCGACGGCCGCAGCAACCTCGGCAGCGAGGCGGCTTACAACGAACTGAAGGAGCGAGCCGCCCGCGAGAAAATTCCGGTGTTCACGGTGGCCGTCGGCGAGCCTCGCGAGAACATCGCCATCACCATCACCGATTTGCAAGCTCCCGACCGTGCGCCGCCCGATGAGCCGTTCAAGGTGGCCGTCGAAGTCGATGGCGTCGGCCTCGAACGGCAGGACGTGGACGTGAAGCTCGGCCTGTTCCTGCCCGGTCGCGATCCGAAGACCGACGCCACCGATCACGAACTGACGGCGAAGCTCACCTTCCAGCCGGGCGACCCGCCGCACGGGCAGGTCGAGTTCGTCATCGACGCCGACACGCTGCCCGAGGCGATGACCGAGGAAGCCAAGAAAGACGACGCGAAGCGGGCCGGCAAGCGGAAGCAACTCAAGCAAGGCGCGTGGTCGATGGTCGCCCGTGTGGCCACCGACAAGCGGGAGATTTACACGAAACCGGAACACGTTTCGTCGCCGCGGGTGGTGCAAGTGCTGGAGTCGCCGCTGCGCATCCTGATGTGGGCCAGCGGCCCGACCCGCGAGTACCAGACGCTTCGCACGCTGCTCATGCGAGAGGTGAACGAGAAGCGGGCCGAGCTGAGCATCTTCCTGCAAAACGAGGGCGGGCACGAGGGGAACATCACGCAGGACGTGACGCCGGACCGCCTGCTCATCAAGTTCCCGAACCGGTACGAAACGACACCGAAGCCGACCGACAAGCCGGAAGACAAGTACGCGAACCTGCACGAGTACGATCTGATTATTGCATTCGACCCGGACTGGTCGGAACTTTCGGCCGACCAGATCGAGAACCTGCGGACGTGGGTCGTCGAAGGCGGCGGCGGGTTCGTGTACGTGGGCGGGCCGATCCACACGTACCAACTGGCCCGCGCCGACGAGAGTGGCCGGCTGAAGCCGCTGCTGGAGATGATGAGCGCGTTGCCCGACGACATCATCCTGCTAAAGACGCGGCCGATCCCCCGCAGCCCGCGACGGCTCAAGCTCACGCCGAACGCCGAGTTCGACGTGTTGAAACTCGACGACACCGCCTCCGACGACCCCGTGGCCGGCTGGGAACGGTTCTTCACCGGCAAGGACAAGTTCGTGAGCAACGCGAACCAGAAAGACGTGCTGAACCCGAAGCGGGGCTTCTACTCGTACTACCCCGTGAAGATGGTCAAGCCAGGGGCGGCCGTGCTGATCGAGTTTCTCGATGTGAACGAGCGGGGCGAGGCGGAACCGAAGCCGTACTTCGTGATGAACCAACCCGGTCGCGGCCGCACGGCCTTCCTGGGGTCCGGCGAGATGTGGCGGACACGCGAGACCGACCCGACGTTCTTCGAACGGTTCTGGATTCGCCTCGGCCGGAATATCAGTGCCGCGCGCCGCAACGTACAATCGTTCCGCGGGCAGGTGCTGGTGAACAAGGAGTATTCGTCCGGGTCGATCGTCCGCGTACAGGCCCGGTTGCTGGCCCCGAACGGCAAGCCGTACCCGCCGGACGCGATCAGCCCGAAGTTCATCGTGGAAGCCTACGAGCCGGACGGCACGAAGCGGGTGAAACCGGTCGGCCCGATCCCGATGGCCGCGAAGAAGGGGGCCGGCGGGTTCGACGGCTACTACCAGGCGCAGGTGCTGGCTGACGCGAAGCAGTTCCCGCCCGGCGAGTTCCGGTACAAGGTCGTCGTGGACGTGCCCGACAGCCCTGGCGACACGATCAGCGGCGAGTTCATGGTGCGCCGCTCCGACCCAGAACTGGACAACGCCCGGCCGGACTTCAACGCGCTAATCAACGGTGCGAGTACGCTGAAGGACGTGGAGCCGAAGATCACCGAACCCGGCGTGCTGGAGAAACTCAAGGGCACGGCCACCGACACGGGCAAGGTGAAACTGGCGTTCAAGCTGGCCGAGCGCGACAAGCTGGAACTGATCCCGGCGTGCCTGAAGTCGGACCGCAAGGAGTTCCGCAACCGCGGGGCGGTCGAAGACCTGTGGGACAAGGGCGTGACGCTACCGGAGTGGGCGACGCGGTGGTTCACGTCGCAGGCGGTGACAATCGGCTACCTGCTGCTGGCGGCCATCGGCCTGCTGACGATCGAGTGGAGTGTGCGGAAGATCGCACGGCTGGCGTAATTCTTGTTCCCTCCCCCCTTGAGGGGAGGGTTAAGGGTGTGGGGTAAAAGACCGTCACCCGAAGCGAATAATTTTGCATTGGCAGGGGCAAACCCCTTCCCTCCCTAACCCTCCCCCTCAAGGGGGGAGGGAATAGAACCGGCCACCGCGCGAACGGGTGGCGACACGACACACCGACATCGCCGATTGGACCTCCTATGCCTGCTGACACCCTCGACGCTCCGAAGCTGGATGCGAAGATCGCGAACCCGCTCGATCAGATTCGCGGCACGATCCGGCAGTACATCCTCGCCGATGCCGCGGTCACGGTCGCCATCGTCGTCGTGCTGTGGTTCTGGCTCGGCCTCGCCCTCGACTTCGGCTTGTTCAAGCTCGCCGGGTTCGACTGGGTGCTCGACGCCCCGCGCGGCTTCCGCGTGATCGTGCAACTCGCTCTCGTCTTCGGCCTGCTCGGCGTGCTCGTCGTCGGGCGGAACGCTGTCCGCCAACTGCTCGCCCGCGTGCCGCAGCCGTGGGTACGGCGGCACCTGCTGGAACTCCCGGCCCTCTTCCACGTGCTGATCGCCGCCGTGTTCGCCCCGGTGTTCCTCGTCAGCTTGCTGTTCCGCTACGTCTTCTGGCTGCGAACCACCGAAGAGAATCGCGAACTGGCACTGGTGCTCGAAAAGCGGTTCCCCGACGTGCTCGGCGATCGGCTCATCACGGCCGTGGAACTGGCCGACGTGGAGAAGCAACACGCCCTCGGCTACTCGGCGGACATGATCCGCCAGACCATCGAGGAAGCCCAGGAGCGGATTACGCAGGTGCCGGTCGCGTCGGTGTTCAACTGGGACCGCATCTGGCGGAAGGGGTTCATCCTCGGCGGTATCGCCATCGGGGCAATGGCCCTGGCCTACGCGGCGTTCGCCGCGTTCGGCGGCGGAGCGACCCGCAAGTTCACCGGCGAGTTCGGCGACGTGGCCTCGATCTGGTTCGAGCGAAACGTGATGTTCCGCAACACCCCCTGGCCGCGAGCGGCGCACATCGAACTCGTCGGCTTCCCCGAACAAGAACTGCGGATCGGCAAAGACGCGGCCTCACCGAAGGTCAAGTCGCGGGCGTTCCGGTGGGTGGTCGCCGACCGCTCGCGGCCGCACGGCTGGCGGCCGCTCCTGCTCGCCGACGTGGGGGAGAAGTTCCCCGCGCTGGCCGCCTACGCCAGCGCGGCTGTCTCGCCCGGCGAGGGGAAGCACCTGCCGGCCGACGCCCGCGGGTGGGACGTGGACCGCATCGAAACCGAAGGGGCCGACGCGGCCGGCGTGCCCGAACTGATCGCCAAGCTCACCGCCCTGGCGGCCGACTCGCGGATGACCCGCACCCTGCGCCGGCTGGACATCCCCGATGCCATGACGCTGACCTACGGCGGGGCGAAGACGCGCGGCCGCATCAACCTGAACCGCGAGGCCGGCAACGTGTTCAGCGGCGAAGTGTCCGGCTTGAAGGAGTCGATCCGCTTCACTGTGAAGGGGGCCGACTTCACCACCACCGCCCGCGCGATCACGCTGGTGCCGCCGCCGATGTTCGCGAAGCTGACCCGCACCGAGTATCAGCCGGCCTACCTGTACCACGCCCCGCCCGTCCGCGAGGGGGCCAAGCAAGACTTCGCCGACCTGAAGGGGCTGCGGCAAGTGCTGGGCGAAAAGAGCCTGTCGCTGACCGGCGACCGCTCCACGTTCTCCATCATCCAGGGCACCGAGTTCGTGCTGACGGGCACGTCCGACAAGCCGCTGAAACACGTGGTGGTGACGCCGAAGATCGGCAAGCTGCCCGGCCAGACGGCCGCGGATCAGCCGGTCGTGGTGCCGACCGACAACGCCGAGCGAACGCAGTTTAGCCTCGCGTTCCGTGGGGCCGACCGCCCGACGGCGAACGTGGAATTCGACTTGACGCTCGTAGACGACGACGACGTGGCCACCACGCGGGCCGTCGTGGTGACGGTGTCCGAGGATCAGATTCCGCAGGTGGAACTGGCCGTGGATGTGCTGCGAAAGCAGGGGAATTCATTCCTCGTCACGCCCGTAGCCCGCGTGCCGTTCCTCACCGAGAGCAAGGTGAAAGACGACGCCGGCATGAGCAAAGTCGTGTTCGCCTACACCTACCAGCAGGTCGACGCGGCCGTAACAGTTGAGGCGAAGCTGCCGCTGGTCGCTGGCGTGTTCGCCGGGGCACCGCTCTTGCCGAGCATCGCCGCGCCGATCCGCACGGCCATCGCGGCCCAGTACGTGCAGGACGCCTCCGATGCGAACGTCGGCAAGGTCACGGCCGGCGAGTACCCGCTTAGCCGGTTCACCGAGGAATTCGCCAAACGCCGATTCGACACGGTCGATGTGCTGAAGCAGAAGCTGACCGTGCCGCAACCGCCGGATGACCCGCAGACGGTGAAAGACGTGCGATTCCTGAACCAGGACTCGGACGTGTTCGACCTGCGAGCGGCCATCCCGGTGCTGCTGGAAAAAGACGCCTCGAAGGTGCAGGGCCGGTACCGCGTCGAGATGAACCTGCTGGCCACCGATACGAACGTCGAGACGGGGCCGAAGGTCGGCCAGAGCGTCGAGCCGATTCGCCTGCTGGTGATTTCCGAAGCCGAGTTGCTGGTCGAGATCGCGAAAGACGAGGAAGTGCAGATCGCACGTCTGGACGACGTGCTGAAGAAGCTCCGCGAGGCGCAGACGAAGCTCAGCCAAACGACGCTACGGCTGCGTGACCTGGTCCCGCCGCCGGACATTCTCGTGTCGGCCGGCGTGCGGGCACAAGACCTGGCTCAGGACATTAGCAAGGCCCGCGAACTGACGACGGCCATTCAGGGCGAGTACCGCCGGCTGGAGAAGGAAGCCCGGTTCAACGACATCGGCCAGACACAGAAGCGGATCGAGAACGAAATCCTCCGCGACCTGTCGCAGATTCTCGAAGCCGCCTTCCCGCTGGCCGAGGAGACGCACAAGAACTTCCTGACGGCCCTGCTGGAGAACCGCCGGCCGGAAGAATCGCTTATGAGCAAGGACCAGGCCGACCTGCAATCGCTGCTCGCGAAGGTGCAAGCCCTCCGCGACAAGCTCGGCGAGGCGGTCAGCCTGAGCAAGATTCGCGGCGAACTCGAACGCCTTGTCACCCAGCAGCAACAGGCCGGCAAGATTCTGGACAACATCCAGAAGAACGTCTTCGACCGTCTGCGGATGCCGGTGATCGGCACGATCCCGACGGTGGAACTGGCACAAGGCCAGAAGAAGGCGATCAAGAACCCGCTGAATTGGCTGGCCTTCGACGGCAGCGTCTACAAGGTGTTGTTCGAGGCTCCGACCGGCGGCGAGGTGAAAGCCCCGACCGAGGTCACGGTGGGCGACGACAAGAACGATGTGGAGTACGAACTGACGGCCGGGAACAAGCCCGGCGAGTACACGATCAAGCTGGTCCCGTCCGTCGGTGCCCCGATTGAAGTGAAGGTGAAGGTCAAGTAGTCCACGGCCGACACCCCCTTCAGACGGCGGACCACGCCGCCTGAAGGGGAAGGCCCGCTGTCAGTCCTTCTTCGGGTTCTTCACGTACTTGTCCAACCAGCCGACCCATCGTGCCCACAGGTCGAGCGTCGTCTCCCGGCCGATGGGGCCGTGCGCCTCGTAAGGGTACATGTACAGGGCCGCCGGCTTGCCCAGGCCGTCGAGAGCCATGAATAGGTGCTCGGCGTTCACCGGGTCGGTGCCGACGTTGGCGTCCTCCATGCCGTGGTACATGAGCAGCGCCCCGTTGATGCGGTTCGCCCACAACAGCGGCGACATTTCCAGGTACGTCTCGCGGGCGTCCCATAACATGCGGCGTTCGCTCTGGAAGGTCATCGTCGTCAGCGTGCGGTTGTAGTTGCCGTCGCCGGCGATGCCGGCCTTGAAGAACGGCGTGTGCGCCAGCGCGTTGGCCGTGCTAAACGCCCCGTAGCTGTGCCCGCCGCACGCCAGGCGGTCGCGGTCGATGATCCCCCGCTTGTCGAGTTCGTCGATCACCGCCCACAGGCCGTTCCGCAGGTCGGAGACGTAGTTGTCGTTCATCCGCCCCTGCGGGCCAACGATGGGCACGTCCGGTTCTACCACGGCATACCCGAGTAGCGTGAGCATCGACATCGACCGTGGCGACGGCGCGGAGAATCGGCCGCTGGTCGCGGTCGTGCGGCCGACGGTCGAATCGTAGGCCGCCTGATCCGTGTACTCGCGTGGGTAAATCCAGAACATCGCCGGCAGTTTCTTCGCCGCGTCCGGCGGGAGCGTCACTTTCACCCAGAACTTGAAACCGTCGGTCCGCGTGACGCGGATGCGCTCGATCTTGAGCTTGTGGTGCCACGCCGACGGATCGACGTTGTCAGTCAGCTTCGTCGTCGGCCCCTTCGGCACCTCGGTCTTGTACGAGTCCGGCACCACGTCTGGCTTCTGGCGGGTGGTGAAGATAGCCTTCACGTCGCTGGTATCCACGGCGTCGATCGTCTCGAAGGTGTCCCCCTTCCCCTCGAACAGTCGCTCCTTCTTGCCCGTGGTGATCGACACTTGATCCAGGTACGGCCGAGCGTAAGGGGCCATCGGGCCGGTCGAGCGGTCGCTGCCGGTCAGGTACACTTCGCCACCGGCGGACACGCGGACCACGGTGCCACCGCTGCTGGCAGTGTGCGTCAGCAGGGCCACGCCGCCGGAGAACGCCGAGCGGAACCCACTGCCTCCGCGGGGAACCTGTTCGCCCTCGGTGGGCTTCACATTCGGCTTCGGTTCTGGCTTGGGTTCGGTCGAATCGCTGGACTTGTAGACGACGAACGTCTTCTTCGTGTCCTTCAGATCGACGGCCGTGATCGTGCGGGCGTTGTCGACCGTCTGCGTAAGGAACATCCACCGGCCGCCCTCGGCGTACTGTACGGCCGCGATGCGGGTCGGGGATTCGTACACGGTCTTCACGTCGCCCTTGCCGAACGGGGCGAACCACAACTGCACGCGGTCCTTGCGTGCGGTCTCGTTGCCCCCGGCCGCGGGCGTCAGTTGCAGGTACGACAGGCCCGTGCCGTCCGGCCGCCAGCTCAGGTCTCGCTTGCCGTCGGGGTCGGCCGGGGCGGTCGCCCGCCGCGGCGCGTTGGGGTCCACGTTCGGGTCGGGGATCGGGTTCGTCGGGTCAGGGTTCGTCGGGTCGGGCGGGTTCCCACCGACCGGCGGCATCGGCGGGTCGGTGTTCATCGGGTCGGTCGGTGGACCGGCCGCTGGCGGTTGCCCGCCGGTTCGCCCGCCGGTGCGATTGCCCCCGGTACGATTGCCGCCTTGCGGTGCGGTCGCCACGCCGGCGGGCAGTTCCGTCTCGCGGAGGTTCTGATCGGCGAGCACCACGAAGGTTTTGCCGTCGGCCCCCCAGACTTCTTCGAGCGAGCCGAACCGCGGGAACGGGAAATAGTACGAGAACGGCTTCTTCACCGTCGTGACGCGGAACTGATCGCCGTCCGGGGCCATGTTGATCGCGCGAATCAGCCGCGGGTTGCCGACCTTCGTGGCTTTGCCGTCGGCCACGTCCACCGTCACGAGTTGCCCGGTGACGAGGTGTTCGAGCAGTTGGGCCTCATAGGGCGATTCGAGCAAGTAGCGGAACGTGCGGGATGGGTCTTTGCCATCGCGGGCCACGCGAACCTTCGGCTCGGTGGCCACGGTCGCCGGCTTCGGGTAGGGCACCGTGCCATCGCCGGGTCGCAGGACGGTCATGATCCGCTTGCCGTCGCGCGACCACTGGAAGTTCGTGGCCAGCGTCGCCAGCACCGGCGTGGCCGTCACCCGGCGACTCTTCCCCGTCTCGGCGTCGGCCACATACACATACGTCGTCTCGGCGAAGTGCGCGAAGAACGCGAGCAGCTTGCCGTCCGGCGACCAGACCGGGCTACTCACGCGGGCCTTTTCAGGCACCGCCACCGGCGTGGTCTTGCGGGTGGTGTGGTCGAACAGATCGAACCCGGCGGCGCTCCGCACCCACAGGTCGCGGGTGCGGGTGGCGACCGGGTCGATGGCGAGTTCCGCCAGGTGAACCGTCGGGCACGCCAGGCGTTCCAGCGGTGGCAGCGTGTCGGTCTTCACGACCACGAACCGCTTGCCGTCCGGGCTGATGTTCGTCAGCGTCGTGGGGCCGCCCTGCGTGGCGAGGACCGCATCGGCGATCTCCTTCGGCGGGCTCAGGTACGCTTCCTTCGCCAGCGGGATCGGGTCGGCAGCACGGGCCGCGACCGTAAATAGGGCCACGAGGAACAATGTCCTCGGCAAGGCGGATGCAAGCATGAGGTAGACTCGGGAATGATGGGTCGGCGGGCAGGTCATGCGAAGGGAGAGTGCTGAAAATCTAGCAGAACCGCCGAGAAGTGGCCACGCTCTTCAGTCCCGTTCACGGGGCTTGCCGCGGAGCTGTCGTTGGCCCGCCCTTGAGGGCGGGTCCGCGCGTCACTCGAACATTTTCCGCACCGGCACCGAGAAGCCCGGTAGCAAGTCGGGAATCGTCAACTCTTGTTCGATCGTGAACTGTTCCTCATCCGCGGACGCGCGATAGACCGCAACAGCGTGGCGGTCGGGGTTGAAGCCGACCACGGCCCGCACGCCCGCCGCGAGGTAGTCCAAGACTTTGCCGATGACCTCCGTCCAGGCGTCCGACGGGGACCGCACCTCGACGACCAATTCCGGCACCGCTTCCAACAAGCCTCGCGGAATCGGGCCGCGGGGCAGGCGTTCGTAGCTCATGAAGCACACGTCGGCCCCCCGCACCGATTCCGGATTCTGACGGGTGCGAATGAAACTGTCGTTGCTCATGACCCGCCCGAGGCCGTGCTGCTCCATGAAATGGGTCAGGTAGTAGGACATCTTCGCACAGATGTGGCCGTGGATCATGTCCGGCATGGGCAACTCCTTCACGACGCCCCGCACGAGTTCGGCCCGTCGGTTCTCGTATCGCGCGAAGAACTCGTCCGCCGTCAGCAACGGCGGAGAGGTGGCGGGAATCAGAGGGTTCGCCGCAGGGGTAAGGCTGAGGACACTCATGGTTGGCTCCTGTTCCTGGTAGACTACCATCACGTCTTCCCCAGCACCAGATCGACGACCCAGCAGCCGCGGACGTGCGGCCCGTCGCCGCGGCAGTGCACGAGAATCGCCTCGTCCTCGCACCCGGCGTCTTGCAAGGCGTCGGCGAGAATCGGCATCGCGGCGAAGTCGCGGGCGTCGTACATCGTCTGCGCGAGGCCGACAGCGGTGGACGTGCGCCACGCCAAATCGAACACGACGGGGCGGAATGGGTTGCCGAAGATGTCGAAGGCGAGGACCATCTGTTTTGCTTCCTCGAGATCGCCCAGTCGATCGAATTCGGCGTAGGTGTCTTTGCCACGGGCCAGCGCCCGGAAGGCGAATTGAATCTTGTGTGGGGCGCCGAGAGTGCCAACGGGTTTCTTGCTCGTGGCGGAGTCCAAACCTTCGAGCGTATCCCGGAGCGATTCCTTTGGACCGAACGGATCGCCGATTTCTTTCCGGACTGCCGCCAAAACTTTGCGGGCGGCCTTTACTTCATCCCACGTCACGGCCGAATCTGCGAACTGTTCGGCGGCTCCCACAACGGTATTCAAGCGGGCATCGGCGACCAAATCGATTCCCCGCTGACAGCAAGCTGCCGCGAACAGCCGCCACTTCCGGTGCCGCTCTTTTGCGGACCGCCAGAGGTCGAGATCGATCACAGTCTTGGC
The DNA here is from genome assembly GCA_038318835.1 of Gemmatales bacterium. Taxonomy (GTDB): domain Bacteria; phylum Planctomycetota; class Planctomycetia; order Gemmatales; family Gemmataceae; genus Limnoglobus. The sequence continues at coordinate 10,393 of JBBQCQ010000067.1, forward strand.
CGAGAGCC
>JBBQCQ010000068.1:0-10378 GCA_038318835.1 Gemmatales bacterium
TCTTCCAGGTGTGCCCGGATGATGCCGACCCGCTTGGCCGCGTACCCCTTTTTCGGGTCCGGGTGGACGTTGATGTCCAGGTGCCCGTCGTGGCTGAACGGAAGGTCGTACTGGCTAATCTGATAGTTCTTCGGCAAGTCCGGGTAGTAATAGTTCTTGCGATCCCACTTCGTGAACCCGGCTTTCTGGTCGGCGTGCGACGCGATCTGGCAGTTGAGCGCGAGCGCCGCCTTCAGGGCGAGGTCAAATGCGTGGCGGTTCATCACCGGCAGCGACCCTGGCAGGCCGAGGCAGACGGGGCAGACGGCCGAGTTCGGCGGCAGGCCGAACTTGTTCGGGCACGAGCAGAAAAGCTTCGTCTTCGTCAGCAGTTGCACGTGAACTTCCAGCCCGATCACGATCTTGTACGGCTCGGCCATGACGGCTCCTGAAGGCGGTCGTGTGAATGAGGGAATTGTACGGAGGGCAGTACAAGCCCGCAGCGCAAGCAAGGGGAGGAAGTTGCTGCCCTTGCTTGCACTGCGGGCTTGTGAATCAATTCAGCCCCGACGCCATCGCGTCTTGCAGTTGCCCCACCGGCTCGCACCCCACGGACAGCCGAACGAGGCCGGGCGTGATGCCCTGGCGGCGTTTCTCAGCGGCGGGGTCGAAGCGGTGGCTCGTCGTGTCCGGGTGGCTGCACGTCGTTGTATGGTGGCCCAGCGAGGGGCAGAAGGGCACGGCCGGCGTCGCTCGCATCCAGCGGTTCACAGCGTTGCGGTCGGCCAACTCGAAGCACAGCATGTTGCCGACGCCGTGCGGCAGCACTCGCTTCGCCAACTCGAAGTCCGGGTGGTCGGGCTGACCGGGGAAGACCACCCGTGATACGCTGGGTTGTTCCACCAGCCAGTCGGCTAGAATCATGGCGTTCGCCGTGGCCGCTCGCATCCGCAAATCCAGCGTGGCGAGGCCGCGGCTCGTTAGCCAGCACTCGAATGGGTTCGCGGCTAGCCCCCATGTACTGACCGCGGTTGCCACCGTCGGTTCGAGTTTCGATTCGCTGCCGCACACGAAGCCGAGGATCACATCGCTGTGCCCGCCGATCATCTTCGTCAGCGATTCCATGACGAGGTTCGCCCCCATCTCCAGTGGTCGGCAAAGCAGCGGAGTAGCGAACGTGTTGTCGAGGAAGAGTCGCGTGCCGTGCCGGTGGGCGATCTCCGCGAGGGCGGGAATGTCCGCAACGCGGCAGAGCGGGTTCGAGATCGTTTCCGTGAAGAGGATTTGCGCAGGACTCGCGGCGAGGGCGGCTTCGACTTCGTCCAGGTCGTTCGTGTCCACCCAGGTCGTGTTGATGCCGAAGCGGGGGAACTCGTCACGGAGGAGTTTGGTCGTCTTGCCGTAGATGCGGTTGCTGGCCACAACACGGCTGCCCTGCGACAGCAGCGCAAGGAACGGGGCCGACAGGGCCGCCATGCCAGTCGCCGTGACCACACCCCATTCGGCAGCATGGCGGATGCACAGCTCGTCGCCGAGCATCTCGGCGTTGGGGTGGCCATCGCGGGCATAAATGTAGCCGGTGGCCTCGCCGTTGTAGATGGCATCAACGGCGTCGAGGTCGGGGATATGGTAGACCGACGCCGGGTAGATGGCCGGGGTCAGCGGAACGGTCGGGCCGAAGTCGGGTAACATGCCGCCATCTTATCGCTTCGACAAGTAGTCCTGCACGGCCAGCCAGAACTTCGTCTTGTCCTCGGCGACCGCGTCGCGGAGGCCGAGCGGGGCGGCTTTCACCTGGGCGGTGTCGTCGCTGAACGATTCGATCGTGCGGAAGTAGAGGTACCAGAGCGACCCCGTGCGGAGGCCGTTATCGTCGAAGACATACGCCGGGCGGTTGGCCCGGTCGCCGACAGTTTCCGCGAACGTGCTGAACGACGCCTTCAAGGTGGCCGGCGTGACCGGAATGGCGATGAACGTCAGCCCCTTCTTCTCGACGAGTTCCTTCGTCGCGGCCACGTCCTGGTCCGCGTCGTGCAAGTACACGACTGTCTTGTACCCAGTCGATCGCAGGCGATCCAACCCTTCGACCGTTGGCTTCCGGCCGTTCGCCACGCGATCCGAGACGACCGCAAACCCCGGCAGGCCGGTCGGCGGGTTCGTGCGGTCGGCGTACCCGGTGGTCGCGACCGCCTTCGGCAAAGCATTCTTCGACGATGCCCCCTCGCCCAGCGGGAGGACGGCGGGCGGTTCGCCGGTGCTCTTCGGCGCGAAGCCCGGCACTTCCAGGAGCGCGTCGGGGTAGAGCGTCTCCGGCCGGTAGCGGCTGCCGTTCGGTTCGGCACTGATCGACGGCGGCGGCGGCAAACCCGGATCCGCGGGCAGCGTCCGTTGCGACGGCAGCCCACCCGTGGGCGGCGGAATGAGAATGTCGCGGTCGCGCGGCGGAGCGTCGATGTATCGCGGTACAGAGGCCCGCTTGCAACAGTGCCGACAACCGGCGGACCCGACCGCGAGGACGGGGAGTAGGGCGAGAAGAAGTAGTTTGCGGGTCATGGTCTGGTCTCCGGCACGGTTCAACACCATTTCTCACTGTAGTTCAATGATTGTGACTAGAGAAAAGCATTCACCGTGCCGGGGGCCAGAATCGTGTCAAGCTGGGGCGACTGTATCGGTTAGCGGGACCGCATCGATTCGTCCGACGGCGATTTTCCTTCTTTGGCTCAAGTTCGCCCGCTCGACTTGCGCATCTGGGCGGTAAGGTTCTCGGCCGATGGGCGATTCCGTAAAACGAACGCCGACGCAGTTAGTTCCTTCCGAGGTTCGCGACGATGTACTCTCTCGACTTGACCGGCAAGACCGCCCTCGTGACCGGGGTGGGCGATAATCAAAGCTTCGCGTGGTACATCAGCAAGGCGCTGAAGGCGGCCGGGGCGAAGGTCGTACTCGCGGTTCACCCGCGGATGCATGGCATCGTCGAGAGCATCCTGAGCCGCGACGCCGACCGCGAATCGCGGCTGATGCCCGACGGCAGCGAGTTCAAGGTCGAGAAGGTGTACGCCTGCGACGCCAGTTTCGACTCGATGGACCAGGTGCCGGAGAAATTGAAGACCGACAAGCGGTACGCGAAGTTCCCCGACTACAGCATCAAGGGTACCATCGAGGCCGTTGGCCAGGAGTTCGGCGGCTTCGACATCCTCATTCACTCGATCGCGTTCAGTCGCGAGATCACGAAGCCGATTATTGAGACGAGCCGCGAAGCATACGCGGAAGCCCTCGGCATCAGCAGCTACTCGCTCATCAGCATGGTGCGATACGCAGCCCCGTTCATGAGCAACCGCAAGGACGGCGGCAGCGTGGTCGGCCTGACGTACATCGGCGGCGACCGCGTCATCCCTCACTACGGTGGCGGTATGAGCACGGCAAAGGCTGCTTTGCAACTCGACGCGAAGCAACTGTCGTGGTTCGTCGGCGACAAGAACATCCGCGTGAACCTAATCTCGGCCGGCCCCTACGCCAGTCGTGCGGCGCGAGCGATCAAGCCGGACATGGACCAACAGATCGAGTACGTGGCATCGCATTCGCCGTTGCGACGGGCCATCGGCCCCGAGGAAGTCGCGAACAGCACGCTATACCTGTGCAGCCCGCTCGCGAGCGCGGTCACGGGGCACGTCCTCTACGTGGACTGCGGCTATCATGCGATGGGGTCGTGATGCCCGCCGAGTGAGTCGGCACACACTGTGTGCCGACTCACACCAACCCGTTTCCGCAACTCGACCCGCCGCCCTTCCCACTTTTGCCCTTCCTGCCCGATACTCTTCGTTGACGCGCAAATCGAATCCTCGTGTAAGCCGTCGGCACGTCTCGCGGAGCAGAAATCAGTTCGCGGACGACATTTCAGTACCCCAACGAACCGTGATCTTCCGCGGCGCGACGAATCGCAGGTTTCGCCCGACCCATGTGGGAAGTGTGTGTTACAAGCCTGTGTCTCCGTCGAGTTCTCGCCCTGGGTCCTGTACGCGCGTGACGGTGGGCGGTCGTCCGAAACGGTGACACTCCGACACCCACCATTACCAGCGAGCCGCCGGTTATGCTTCGCCCATTCCGCCGGTACCTTCGACCGCTCACCTTCCCCTTCAAGCACTACAAGCCCCCGGTCACGCGGCTCGGCGTGGTCGAACTCGAAGACCGCAACCTTCTCACGGTGTCGTCGTCGCTGACGGGCGGCGTGCTCACGGTTCAACTTTCGGCCGACGGCGACAACGCCTCGCTGTCGATGGCCGGGGCGAACCTCGCCGTGTCGGACGGGAACAGTTACGCGGCAGCGGCGGTATCATCGGTGAACCTCGTCGGTTCGGCCCCGGAGAACCAGAGCTTTACCGTCAACGCGAACCTGAACCTGCCCGGCACGTTCACGTCCCTCGGCATCGAGACGGTGACGTTCTCGAGCAACCTCACCCTCGGTGCCCGTTCGACGGCCGTCTCGCACGCCCTGGCCATCGCCGGGGCCACCACCATTAACGTCGGGGCCGGGGCCACGCTGTTCACCCGCTCGACGGCTGGCGATGTGCGAACGGGAGCATCCACCGCGAACTCGGGCGGCCTCTCGTTAACGGCGAAGACGATCAACATCGGAGCCGGTGCCCGTATCCTGACGCACGCTGACAGCGGCTTCCAGGCCGGCGACATCACGATGCTCGCCCAGGACATGCGGAAGGACCTGTACCTGATCCCCCTGTTCAACCAGAAGCAGGCGGTCGTCTCGCTGAACGTGGCCGACAACGCCGTGTTCCAGGGGCGGAACATCACGCTCGCCGCCGACGCCTCGGCGGAACGGTTGAACATCTACGAACTCGGCTCGCTCGTGGACCTGTCGGAGCCGTTGCCGTCGCAGACCGTGTCCACCGGGTTGACTTTCACGCCGGGGCTAGTGGACGGGAGCGAAGGGCCGACGATCAGCCGCGACACGGGCAGTTGGACGACGGACGGATTCTCGAAGGAGACGACGATCTTCGTCTCCGGCACGCCCAACGGGACGAACGACGGCAGCTACGACGTGGAGAGTGTGAGCGCCGACGGCAAATCGCTCGTGCTCGTTGCGTCGAACGCCCTGCGGTCGCAGACGGTGCCGAACGGCACCGGCGTGACGGTCAGCCAGGTGAAGACCGACCTCGCGCCCGGCGACGTGCCGTTCGTTGCGGTGGACGCCGACGGCAAGGCCGTCGCCACGGAGCAGAAGCAGAGTGACATCACCGCCAACGCCCAGCCGCCCGTCGGCTGGAATCCGGTGCTGAGCTTCATCGAAGGCTTGCCCTTGCCGGTGCAAGTTTCGCTCACGCAGGTGTACGCCAAGACCACCATCGGCAACGGCGTCGAGATCGCCAGCACCGGCAACGTCACGATCAGTTCGAAGGCAATCGCCAACACGCAGGTGGAGTTGCCCTCGCTCGTCTTCGGCGTGGCATGGACCGAGTCCGACGTGCAGGCGATCACCAAGATCGGCAACGCGAACATCACCGCGACCGGCGCATTCTCGGCCACGTCGGAGCTGGAGAACCACTTCAGTTCCGCGAACAAGACGCTCGGCGGCTCAATCCAGAACCCAGGCGGCGGCAAAGCCCCGATCGAGATTCCTGGGCCGGCGATTTCCATCGCCGTGGCCCGTGGAAATTCGATCGCGACCGCGGAGACGGCCGACGGCACGGTCATCGTCGCCGGCGGCGTCAACGTCAGTTCCGCGATGGAGAACGAATTCTCGAACGAGTCGTCGGCCACGACCTCGAACGCGAAGTCGTTCGCCGGGTCGGTCGGCGTGACCATCGGCAACCACAACGCCGAGGCCGCGGCCACGCTCCGCGGCAACATCACCTCCAACGGCGATGTGACCGTCAGTTCCACGGCCGAGAACAGCGCCGTCGAGAACCGGGCCGAGGCCGCGGTGAACACCGAGGAACCGGGAGCGGCCAGCCCGTTGTTCGAGTCGTTCCGCTCCATCGTAGACTTCCTCGGCGACGCGAAGGCCAAGCAGGACGACAAGTCGCAGAACGACCAGTCGAAGGAAGGGGAAGACGGCGAAGGCGGTGGCGAGGGCACGTCGTTCCAGATCGCCGGTGCGGTAGTCATCGCCTTCAGTTCGCTTACGTCGCAGGCCAGCATCGGCAACAACGCCATCGTGACCGTCAACGGCGGCTCGCTCACCGTCGAGGCCGAGAGCAGCAGCGCCCCGCAGTCGTCGGCCGTGGGTTCGGCCGAGGCGAACTCGAAGCTCGCCGTCGCCGGGGCGTTCGTGTACGCGGACTACTCGGAAGAAGCGAAGGCGTGGATCGGCGATGGCGCGACCGTGAACGTGGACAACGACATCAGCGTGACCGCCGCGAGTTCCGAGGTCGGCGGCTTCCCCACGAGTTGGGGCGATTTCGTCGGCGGCATCCTCGGCCTCCGCGACACCGGCCTGCCCTGGGTCGGCGACGGCACCACCACGAGTTTCAGCGATGCCATCTCGAACAGCGGCAGCTTCGCGGATGCCACGAAAGACCTGATCGAGCGCGGCCAGAGCGTTGCCGAGGGGGACTGGTCGTTCCTGCTGCAAGAGTTCGGCACGTCATTCGTCAGCGCATCGGCTCAGCCGGGCGAGGTGAAGGACAAGGACGGCAACACCGGCGGCAAGAGCAACGCGGCGTCCGGGAACTTCGACATGATCTTCGCGAAGAGCCACGCCACGGCCTGGATCGGCGAAGGGGTGCAGATCAACCAGAACACGCCGAACGCGGACCCCGCGCAGTCGGTGACGGTCGAGGCCACCACGGAGGCGAAAGCTCTGTACTTCGGTGGCATTGCCGGCAGCGGCAACCCGTTCGGGTACACCACCGTCGGCGGCAATGGCGCGGTCGGCGGCGTATACGCCCACCACGACTACGACGTACTGGCGAAGGCTTACATCGCCGACGGCGTGCAGATCAAGGCGGCCGGCGACGTGACCGTGAACGCCGAGAACAACCTCATCATCGGCGTCTGGGACTTCGCCGGTTCCAGCGGCAAGAACTTCGCCGTGCAGGGCACGTTCACCGTGACGCCAGTGGACAGCGTGACGCTGGCATACATCGAGAACAGCGCGATCATCGACGCGGGCGGCGACCTGGCCGTGACGGCCACGACCGACGACATCTTCGTCACGTTCACCGGCGCCATCGCGAACTCGGACAAGGTCGGCGTCGGCGCGGGCCTCGGCTACTTCGATGTAGACACGACTACGAAGGCGTTCGTCGGCAACCTCACGACCAACGCCGCCTACGCGGGCAAGGGCAGCCTGACCGTCGGCGGCGACACCAACATTGCAGCCGAGACGAGCACTATCGGCGTCGTTATCGCGATCTCGTCGGCCATCTCGAAGTCGCCATCGCCCGAACCGCCGTCGCCGCCCGCGCCGCCGGACGACGACCCGCTCGACGGCGAGTCGCTGGCGAACCTGTTCGCCGACCCGAACGAAACTCAGCCGACGAACACGAAGGCACAGAGCGGCTCGAAGCAAGACGACGGGGCCAAGAACGTCACCGGGTTCGGCCTCTCGGCTTCGCTCGGCCTGAATCTGTTCAACGGTGTGACCTTCGCCGGCATCGACGGCACAACGCTAACGGCCGGCGGCAACGTCGGCGTTAACGCGAAGTCGAACGAACTCTACGTCGTCGCGACCGGGGCGGCGAGTTTGAACTTGAACACGAAGGCCGATTCGTCCACGGCGCTGGCCGGAGCGTTGTCGTGGAACGACCTGGACCGCAGCGTGACCGCGAACATCAATAACGCCGACATCTCCGCCGCCGATGTGACCGTGGCCGCGGATGCCAAGAACTTGCTCGTCTCGTTCACAGCCGGGGCGGCCGTGACGAGTGCGGCGCAGAAGGCGAAGACCTCGACCGGCATCGCCGGCTCCGCGAACATCAACGACCTGGACACGACCGTTTCGGCCACCGTGACCGGCACCACGACGATCACCAGCACCGGCGCTGTGAGCGTGACGGCCGACCACGACATGACCGTCGTCTCCATCGCTGGGGCCGTCGGCGTGTCGCAGCGGGCCGGCATCGGGGCCGCGTTCGACCTCGGCTTCTACAGCACGACCGTGGAAGCCAAAATCGCCGACGGTGTGACCGTGACGGCCGACGACAACGTGACCGTGTCGGCCGTCAACGATGCCTTTCTGCTCTCCATCGGTGCGAGCATCGGCGTCGGCACCGAGAAGTTGGGCATCGCCGGGTCCGCCTCGTGGGTGAACAACACCACGAATGTGACCGCGACGGTCGGCAACAACGTGACACTGACTTCCGGCGGCGACGTGAAGGTCATCGCCGACGAGACGCTGCGCATCTTCGGCCTCGGCGGGGCGGCCGGCATCGGCAAGGACAGTGGCTTCGGGGCCGGCATCGCGGGCATCAACATCGACCGCACCGTGAGCGCCACCATCGGCGCGAATTCGATGATCTCGGTCGCGGGGTCCACGGCCACCGGCGAGCACGGCCTCATCGTCACGGCGACAACCGACGACAACCTGGACCTGTTCGGCGCAGGTGGGGCTGTCGGCACGAAGCAAGCGGGTATCGCCGGGTCGCTGGCATTGCTCATCGACAACACGACCACGAAAGCCGCCATCGGCAGCGGCGCGACCGTCAGCCAACCCAGCGACCAGACCGACCACAACATGTCCGTCTACGTGCGGGCCGACCACACTTCCGACGTGCTGATCGTGGCCGGGGCGCTCGGCCTCGGTAAGTCGGCGGGCGTGGGCTTCGGCGTGATCGTCATGCCGATTACGCACGTCGTCACGGCCAGCATCGCGAGCAGTGCGTCGATCACCGCGAACAACGACATCCAGGTTCAGGCCCATCACAGGTTCGACGAAACGGCCATCGCGGCGGCCATCGCCGGGGCGTCCAGTGGGATCGGCGTGGCCGGGGCGGGCGTGATTCAGCCGTTGAATTTCACCACCACCGCGACCATCGGTGCGGCGAGCGTCCTGTCCGCGAACGGCAACATCGTCGTCACCGCGGATGGCGTATTCCACGCTCTCGACATCGCCGGCAATGCCGCGATCGGCCTGGGCGGCAGCGGGATCGGCGTGTCGAACGTCACCACGATTCGCAACGAGACGGTCAAGGCCGAAGTCGGCAACTACGCCTCGCTGACGGCCCGCGGCAACAAGGGCACCTACGCGGCGGCGGACGACAGCACCAGTCCGAAGGCCGAGCGCGGCGTGATCGTCACCGCCACGCTCGACGACGACATTACGGTTGTCGCGGCCGGAGCGGCGGGTGGCACCAGTGGGGCCGGTGTGGCCGGGTCCGCGTCGGTGACGGTGCAGACCACGAACGTGCTCGCCCGCCTCGGAACCGGCGTGTCGGTCAATCCGAACGCGGCCGACCGGTCGGCCGCGAACGCGGCCCAGGACGTGTACCTGTACGCGGAGCACCTCGCGGACTTCACCGGGGCGGGCGGGGCCGGCGGCTTCGGTTCGTCCGGCGGCGTCGGTGTGGGCGTCGATGTGGGCACCATCAACCGCACCACACGGGCCATCATCGACGACTCAGCAGACGTCTACGCCCGCGGCGATGTCTACGCCCGCGCGGTGGCAGGTGGCGACTGGATTTCCGTGGCGGCCTCGCTCGGCGGCGGTGGCACCGCGGGCATCGCCGGGTCGGCCAGCATTCAGGTTCACACCATCACCACTCAGGCCCGTATCGGCACCGGGGCCACGGTGTACGCGGTCGGAAATGTCGTCGTCACGGCGAAGGACGAACTCCAGATCGACGGCATTGCCGGGCAGATCAGCATCGGCGGCACGGCCGGCGTCGGCGGCTCGATCCCGGTCGTGATCGTCACCAAGACCACCGACGCCTCCATCGGCGACAACGCAACCATCGACGCGCTCGGCAACACGTCCGCCTTCCAGGCCCACGTCACCCCGCCGAGTGTGACCTTCACCGATCCGCTCTTCTTCGCCACGACGGACGTGGACGTGTCCGCGAACAGTGTCAAACTCGCCTACGATCACGGCTTCCAGACCGGCGATTCGGTCACGTACTGGGCGAACGGGACGGCCATCGGCGGGCTGAGCAACGGGGGCACGTACTACGCCATCGTGACGAACTCGACCACGATCAAGCTCGCCACCACCGAGGCGAACGCCACCGCCGGCACGGCCATCGACCTGACCACGACCGGGTCGAGCAGTCAGCAGTCGATCACGGCCTATGGCGAAGTGGCGGCCCCGGCCATCAACAACGGCAGCGCGACCGACGACGTGCTGAAGAAGCAGCGGACCCTCAGTCTCGGCTCGACCGGCGTCCGCGGCGTGGTGGTGTCCGCGATCTCGGTCGACGACTACGCCACCTACGGCATCAGCGGCGGCGGT
>JBBQCQ010000069.1:0-10332 GCA_038318835.1 Gemmatales bacterium
GGGTGCCCGCGGGCGGCTCCCGCCGCTCGGCTCGCCAAGAACGCCCCGGCGTGTATACTCGACTCGGCTTCCTTTGCAGGAGAAGTTATGAGCCGGTCCCTCACGGCGGTGGTGGTGCTCCTCGCGTCCGTCAGCCCCGTCAGCGCGCAGGCCGACGATTTCCAGGCCCTAGCCGAAAAGTTTCGGGCGGAGCGGGCCGAGAGCCTCAAGCTCGGCGAACCGGCCGAGCGCATGGCCCCGGCCGACGGATACTTCGCGAAGGCCGAGGCTGCGCTTAAAGACAAGAACGCCGTCCTCGCCGCCCGGCTGGTTCGCGACGCCCGATGGGCACTGCCGGCCCGGCCGATGGGCTTGCCCGAACACGTCGAGCGCGTCATCGGCTACGTCCGCCTGCGGCACGCCGACCGGGTCAACGCGATGACCTACACGCCCGATGGCGGCAAGCTCGTGTCCGCCTCGCGAGATGGCACCGTGCGGGTGTGGGACCTGGGCAACGGCCGCGAACTCCTCGCGTACCGTGGCCACGCCGCCCCGCCGGACGAGAAGGTCGGGGCGGATGTCTTCCGCGTGCCAGCTGTGGCCGTGTCGCCCGATGGCGTGTGGGTCGCGTCGAGCGGCAGCGGCGAAGTTCAGGTGTGGAACTTGAAGACCGGCAAGCTGAAGAAAAAGCTCACCGCTCCGAATCAACTGCTCGTTCGCGGCCTTGCCTTCTTCCCCGATGGCAAGTCGATTGCCACCGCCGGTGATGACAAGTTCGTCCGCGTCTTCGACATCGAGGGCGGCAAGGAGACGGCCACCTTCGTGCAGCAAGCTGACCGCATCGAGGCGATGGCCCTCAGCCCGAACGGGAAGCTCATCGCCACCGTGGACACGAACGGCATCCTCGCCGTCTACAAGGCCGATGCGTCCGAAAAGAAGCCGGTGATGAGTGTGCAGGCCAGCGACCTGAAAAGCCCCTTGCTCGGTGTGGTCTTCACGCCCGACGGGTCGAAGCTGTTCACCGGCGGCAGCGGCGGGCCGACGCCGACCCCGCGGCTGACGACCGGCCCGGGGCCGGATGGTGCCAGCGTGGCCGGCATGGCCAGCACCGTGCTGCGGTTCCCCGGCCACACCGACCGCGTCAACGCCGTGGCCGTCACCACCGACGGCAAGCTGTTCGCCACCACCGGCGACGACAAGTCCGTCCGCGTCTGGGACGCCGCCAACGGCAAGTCGATCCGCCACTTCCAGGGGTTGCTCGCGGCCGGCACCGCCCTCGCCATTCGCCCGGACGGCAAGCAACTCGCCGCCGGCACCGATGAGGGCACGATCCGCCTCTGGGACTTGAGCGCAACCGACGAGAACCGGGCGGCCACCGAAGCCACCGACTCACTCTGGGCGGCGGCGTTCTCGCCGGACGGGGCGAGGTTCGCCAGCGCCGGGGCCGACCGGATCGTGCGGATTTACGACACCACCACGGGCAAGCTCGAACAGAAGCTCACCGGCCACACTGGGGCCGTGACCGCCGTCGCCTTCCTGCCCGGCGACCGCCTCGCCTCGGCCAGCGGCGATAAGCTCATCAAACTCTGGGACGCGAAGACCGGCAAGCTCCTCCGCGACCTGACCGGCCACGCCTCGGCGGTCCTCGCCCTCGCGGCCGATGGCGGCACGCTGGTCTCCGGCGGCATCGACAAGACCGTGAAGGGCTGGAACCTCGACAGTGGCAAGCCAACGTGGAGTTGGACCAGTCGCTCGGCCGTCGCCGCGGTCGCCGTTCGTAAAGGCGGAAAGCAGGTGGCCGTCGGCACGGCCGATGGCTGGCTGACGATTCTCGACCTGTCGGCTGGCGAGCCGAAGCCCGTCGGCAGCGGGCAGCAAGCCCACGTTGCCGGCGTCGCGGCCGTCGCTTATTCCGCCGATGGCTCGAAGCTGGCCACCGTCGGCGGCGATGGGCAGTTCCTGGTCTGGGCCGTGGCCGACGACGGCACGCTGACCAATGGCAAGAAGGACGAGCCGAAGAAGCCCACGCCGACTTCGGCCCCGCTGCCGAGTCTGCCGGCCCTGTCGGCCGTGGCCTTCAGCCCCGACGGGCGGCTGGCGGTGTCGGCCGGGGCCGACATGGTCTTGCACCTCTGGGACACGGCCACCGGGGCGGAAGTCCGCACCCTGCGCGGGCCGAGCGACTGGGTGACGGCCGTCGCCTTCGCCCCGGAGGGCGAGAAGCTGCTGTGCGTCGGCGTGGACCGCACCGCCCGCGTCTTCGAGTTGAGCAAGGCCGACTCGACGGCCCGCGTCGGCCATGCGATGGCGGCGAAGGCCGTGGCCGTCCGCAAGGATGGCACGATGATCGCCTCCGGGTCCGATGACAAAACCGTGAAGCTCTGGGAACTGGCCACCGGCCAGGAAGTGGCCACGCTCACTGGGGCCACCGACTGGGTCTTCGCCGTTTGCTTCGCCGGCGAGTCCGTCGCAGCCGGCGGCCACGATTCCCGCCTGCGGGTGTGGACCGCGGCCACCGGCAAGCTCGTGAAGAACGTCGCCCTCGGCCAAATTTACGTGCTGCAACCGGCCGCCGCCGGCACGAAGCTCGGCGTCTGGGCACGCACGATCAATGACAAGGACGTGTACGAAATCGTGCCGCTCGACGACGCCAAGCCGCTGCCGGCCATCACCGAGACGGGCCGGCCCTCGACCTGTGTGACCTTCGCCTCCGACCTGTCGTGGGTGGCGTCCGGCGACGAGTCCGGCAACGTCCGCATCTGGGACACGGCCACGCAGAAGCAGGTGGAAGCCGACTGGCCGATTCACGCGAAGCGGGTCGCCGACCTGGCCTTCACCGCCGACCGGAAGACGCTGGTGGCCATCGACGAGACCGGCCTCGTGAAGATCGCCGACACCGCGAAGCGAGAAGTCCTGCACACGGCCAAGACCGGCGTGACCAGCGTCGGCGGCATCATGATGGCCTCGACCGGCAAGGCCTTCGCCGTCATCGGCGGCGAAGGCGAAGTGAAGACCTTCGACCTGACGGGGAAGGAACTGCGCACGTGGCGGATGCCATCGGGGGTCAACGGCGTGTCGTTCACGCCCGACGGCAAGAAGCTGATCGCCGCCAACGCCGACGGCACCCTCGCGGTGCTGGTGATGCCGTAAGGCGAGCCGAGCACCGTCAGGTGCCGGGTGAGTGGCGTCGCGATTCACCCGGCACCTGATGGTGCTCGGCTCGCCAAGATTCGCCTGGCTTACGCCCCATATTTGCCGAATCGGCCGGCGTGGGCCATCGCGAGCAGCATCAGGTGCATCGCCGGAAACTGGCCGAGGCCGCCGCGCAAGCAGTCCCGCTCGCCGAAGGTCGTCACGTCGTCGGTTCGCACGTCGTCGGCCACCAAGAGCGTCGGCACCGGGTGGAAGCTGTGGGCCTTCATCTTGCTCGGCGTGCTGTGGTCGCCGGTAACAATCAGCACGTCCGGCTTCAACGCGCGAACCTCCGGGATGATCGCGTCGAACCGCTCGATCATCTGCACCTTCGCCGGGAAGTTGCCGTCCTCGCCGGTGCTGTCGGTGTACTTGTAGTGCAGGAAGAAGAAGTCGTAGTCGTTCCACACCTCTTTCAACTTAGCCACCTGGCTGCCGAGCGAATCGCCGGCGTCGAGGATGTCCATGCCGACGAGGCGGGCGAGGCCGCGGTACATCGGGTAGACAGCGAGTGCCGCCGAGCGCAGGCCGTACAGCTCCGGGAAGCTGATGATCTGCGGCTGGCTGGCGAAGCCGCGGAGCGTCAGGCCGTTCGTCGGGGCGTCGGCCTTCAACACTTCGTTCGCCTTCGCGATGAACTGGTTGATGAAGTCGGCCGTCTTCTGGCTCGCCGGGTCGGCTCCCTTCGCGGTCAGCGGCGGCACGCCGACGGCTTGCGGGTCGGTGTCGTTCACCTTGTCGCCGAGACCGTCCGCCCGCACGACGAGGACGAAGCGGTGTTCCTTCACGGGCTCCACGAAGAGTTCGCAGCCCGGAACCTTGATCGTGCGGAGCTTGTTCACGATCTCGACGCAGCGTTCCGTTGTCGGTCGGCCAGCGCGACGATCGGTGATCTTGCCATCGGCGCCCAGCGTGCAGAAGTTGCCGCGGATGGCCACGTCTTTGGCCGTCACCTGAAAGTTGATACCGAGTGCTTCGAGAATGCCGCGGCCGATGCGATATTCCAGCGGGTCGTAGCCGAACAGGCCGAGGTGCCCCGGCCCGCTGCCCGGCGTGATGCCCGGCAGCACCGGCAGACTCAGGCCCGTGACCCCAACTTTCGCACAGGCATCGAGATTCGGCGTCTTCGCGGTTTCCAGTTCCGTCAGGCCGCCGGCCGTCAGGGGTAGCCCACCGAGGCCGTCTGCAACGAATAAAACGATTTTAGTGGCGTTCGTTTCGCGAAGTTCTTGAATCAATTCGTGCGTGTTCATCTCTTTTGGTGTCCCCGTTCAAAATGGTGAACTACAGTAGCGTGCCGGTTGGCATTTTCACGGCTCATCTTACAGACGATGAGCCGGACGAGTTGAGCGATTGCCGGAGAGCCGACGCGATGCAACTGCCAGACGAGAACATCGAATACGACTTCCGCCGCCTCGTCGCTTCGACGACCGATAGCTGGACGCCGTTAGCCGAGTTGCAGGCGAAGCACTTTCTGTCGCCGGAAAAGCTCGACCCGATGCGCACCAAGCTCGGGGCCATCCGCGGGCAGATCGCCAGCGAACGCGAACTTCAGAACCCGCCGGCGAAGCTGCAACCGCTCCAGGTCGGGTACATCGACCTGCCGCAGAAACTCCTCGATCAATTCCGCCGCAAGGGCGACCAGAGCGAACTCGGCAAGATCAACCGCATCGCCACGCGCATCCGCGAGAACTGCGATCGGTTCATCGTCCTCGGCATCGGCGGCGGCTACCTGGCCGGCCGGGTGCTGTTCGAGAGCCTGTCGCACGGCCACCACAACGAGATGCCCGCCAAGATGCGGATGGGCAAGCCGCGGATGTACTTCGAGGGAAACAACCTCGACAACGACGCGGTGCAAGAACTGATCGAACTGTTCGACCACTCGTGCGTCGATCCCGACATGCCCGAGGAACGCTGGGGCTTCACGGTCATCAGCAAGAACGGGGCGACGCTGGAGACGGCGGCCGCGTTCCGCGCGTTCCGGGCGGAAGCTTCGCGATTTTACGGGCCGAAGTCGGAGTGGCTGCGGAAGATGATCGTGCCGATCACGGGCATCAAGGGCAAGCTCCGCGACCTGTGCAAGGCCGACGGCTTCGCCGACGACGACATCCTTACCATCCCCGACGACATCGGCGACCGCTACAGCGTCTTCACGCCGGCCGGCCTGCTGCCCGCGGCCATCGTCGGCCTCGACGTTCGCGCGCTGCTACTCGGTGCGGCCGCGATGACGAAACGCTTCCTGGAAGAACCGTTCGAGCGGAACCCGGTGCTGCAGTTCGCGGCCGTCAACTACCTGATGACCGAAGAGCACGGCAAGACCACCCGCGTGCTGAACATCTGGAACAAGAAGCTCGAATCGGTCGGCAGTTGGTACGACCTGCTGCTGAGCGAATCGCTCGGCAAAGCCGGCCGCGGGCCGACGCCGATTTCGAGCGTGTGCAGCCGGGACATTCACAGCCGCGGGCAGCAGCACCAGGACGGGTCGCGAGACAAGCTGTTCAACAACCTGATCGTGCGGCAGTGCAAGCAACCGCCGGTGATGGTCGGCCACGCCGAGCGCAACGAAGACGAACTGAACGCCATCAGCCGTCGGAGTTACCCGGACCTGTTGGAGGCGTCGTACCGCGGTGCGGCCGAGTCGTACCTGGAAACGGCCCGCCCGTCGGCGGATATCATCCTGCCGACGGTGACGGAACACACGATGGGCCAACTGTTGCAGATGCTGATGCTGGCGACGGCCGTCGAGGGCCGCCTGGCCGGCATCAACCCCTACGGCCAACCGGGGGTAGAGGCGTACAAGAGCAATCTGATGCGCATCCTGAAGGCGACGCCGAATCTGCCGAAGGGCGAAGTGCGCGACGCCGTGAAGGGCGTGTGACTCGTTCGAGGTTTTCCGGCCTGAAAGGCCGGTTCGACCAGCCCAGGCCGAAGGCCTGGGTTTTTCGTTCGATGACACTCAGCCCTGAAGGGGCCGTTCATTCCTGGCTGCCTCAACGAACCACCCTTTCAGGGCGGCGGGTCGCGGAACCCAGGCCTACGCTTCGCTCCGACCTGGGCTGACAGAACGACCCTTTCAGGGCCGAAAACAAATCCCCACGTCACCCCGACTGTGTCTGTCGCACCACGTCCACGTACTGCTTCGCCAAATCTCGAATCGCCGAGAAGTTCCCAGCCGCGACGAGCTTCGGGTCGATGAGTTGTCCGCCGACGCCGAGGCAGACGGCCCCGGCTTTCAGGTACGCGGCCGCCGTCGTCAGGTCCACGCCGCCGGTCGGCATCAGCTTCACCTGCGGCAACGGCCCTCGCATCGCCTTGAAGAACGCCGGCCCCAAGACGTCGGCCGGGAAAACCTTCACCACGTCCGCACCGGCTTCCCACGCGGTCAGGATTTCCGTCGGCGTGAACGCCCCCGGCATCACGAGCTTGTCGTACCGCCGACACAGGCGAATCACGTCGAGGTTCACCGCCGGCGAGACGATGAACTCGGCCCCGGCCAGGATCGCCGCGCGGGCCGTCTCCGGGTCCAGCACGGTGCCCGCGCCAAGCAACATGCGATCGCCGAGTTGCCGCTTCGCCTCGCGGATCACGCCGAGGGCATCAGGCACCGTGAGCGTGATTTCGGCGACCGTCAGGCCGCCATCGGCGAGGGCGTGCAGCACCTGCACGAGCGGCCCCGGTTCGGCGAACCGCACGACCGCCACCAGTCCGCCGTCGATCACCCGTTGCAGGTCGGTATCGCGTGCCATCCTGCGATTATCGAAGGTTCGCCGCGGAAGGCAATTTCTCCGACACCGGGATGTCGGAAAGTCCCACGCATTTCCCCTTCGCATCCCCGTGGCTGGCATATACTGACCCCGAACGGTCGCCCCTGATGCCCGCGGAGTTTTCCCGTCGCCCGATTGATCGAGAGGAGCTTGCCTTGAAAATCAAGGTCTGCCCGATTCGCGACGAGATCGTTTCGTTCCGCAGTGGCGCGCTCGGCCTCGACCGGCACCTCGCCATCGCCCGGCACATCAAGGCGTGCGACGACTGCCGCAAGGTCGCCGCGGCCATCCCCGTGACGAACGACGACACGCCCCGCAACGCTGCCACCGAGCACGCCCGGCGGACCGACAAGATTCTCGACGACGAACCCGTCCTGGCCCGGATCGGCCCGTTCTTGCTGCGCAGAATCCTCGGCCGCGGCGGCATGGGCATCGTGTACGAGGCCGAGCACGAGAAGCTCAAGAACCGTGTCGCGCTCAAAATCCTGCCCCGCTCGACCCTGTCCGACCCGATGATGCTCACGCGATTCCGCCGCGAGTGGGAAGCCGTCGGGCGACTGATTCACGAGAACGTCGTGCGGGCACTGCACGCCGACGAGATCGACGGCATCCCGTTTTTGGCGATGGAACTGATCGACGGCCCGGACCTGGGGAAGGTCGTGCACCGCTACGGCTCGCTGATGCCGCCGGACGCGGCCGAGATCGTCCGGCAGGCCGCCTCGGGGTTGGCCCACGCGCACGCACAGGGGGTCATTCACCGCGACGTGAAGCCGTCCAACGTGCTGCTGACTTCGCGTGGCACAATTAAACTCCTCGACCTGGGCCTGGCCCGCTTCGCGACAGGCGGCGCGTCGGATTCGCGCCTCAGTGGTGTCTCGTTCCTGGGTACGGCCGACTACATGGCCCCGGAGCAGTGGGCCGGCATCACCGCCGACCGCCGGACCGACATTTACTCGCTCGGGTGCGTGCTGTTCTTCCTGCTAACGGGCAAGCCGCCGTTCGGCTCGCCGGAGCATACGTCGCCGCGAGCGAAGATGCGTGCGCACCACGAAGCCCCCGTGCCGGCCGTGAGCGGGCCGACTGGCTTAATCGAATTGCTGAATCACATGCTGGCGAAGAAGCCGGACGACCGCCCGCAAACGGCGACGGAGGTCGTGAAGCGGCTGGAATTGCCGGCCGCACTCTCGCAACTGAATCGCGTCTACACGGCTGCTTCGGTAGACACGGTCGGAGCGTACAACGACGGCCCCGCCACCGCGGTGAAGCCGCCGGACGAGAAGAACCAGGCGAAATAGTAGTAGGCACACGGAGTGTGCCTACTACTATAGTCATCCCATCAGGCTTACTGCGGGCGCGTGCGGAGCCGCTTTTGGGCGTCCACTTCCAGCACGCCGAAGAGTTGTTCGTGCCGCATGATGATCTGCTGGAGCGAGTCCTTCAGCCGCTTCGCGACGAACGGATTGAGGATGAGCCGGTGCGTGAACTGGAGTGGCTCGGCCACGTTCTGCGACTGCATGATCCCGGTGTGAAGGCCGATGTCGATGAGGACTTCTTCCATCGAGCTGCTGAGGCTCAGGCGGAAGAAGTTCGCGTACACCGATTGCATCTTGGTAGCATCGACGGGAATCTGAATCTGCGCGGCCTGCTGTTGAGCAGGGACGGCGGTCAGCGGAACATCCGGGGTCTTGGCAGCGTCGGACATGGCGATTCTCCACGATCAAGTGAGGGTGACAGTCGGTCGCGGCTCGGCCGCAGACAGCATTCGACGGAACAAAACGTCCCGTCAGTTTACAGGCGAAGCGGCGTCAGGGGAATGCCTGCGGTTGTGAAAGTGGGTCACTCGCTCCGCAAGTGACCAGAATCTGCCCGCTTCAGGATGCCGTGGTCACTCGCGGAGCGAGTGACCCACTTTCACGTCGTATCGTAGCAGCACCGCGTCCGGCTGGCGGGCGACGACCTCGCCGGCACCTCGGCCGTCGAGCGTCGCTCGCACGGCGGCTTCGTCTTGCGGCTGGATGTGCGCCAGCACCACCCACACGCGGCCCGTTAGCCCGTTCAGGTCTTCGCGGTAGCCGCGGAGGTAGCCGCGGGTGTCCCGGCCGTAGGTGACGGCCGCCGCCGGGAGCGGGCGGTAGTACCGGAAGGCCGGCACTGCCTCGTGCGACACATACACGCGGTCGCCGGGCTGCCACGCCTTCGCCAATTCGGCCAGCACCTCCCGCGATCCCTCGGCGTGCAGCGGAGCCTTCCGCAGATTGTTGCACTCGTTCGCCGGGCCGACGCACACGGCCGCGATCACCAGCCACTTCGCGAATGCCCCCAGGTCGCGCACCCGCTCGGCCATCGCCAGCGTGCCGTGGGCCACGAGCACGAGCAAGAGCGGTACCGCGAACAGCATGAGCCGCCCGGCGAACGGGTACTTCCGCACGGCCGACGCCAGCAGCGCGAACCCCAGCGGGGCCGCAAGGGCGACGAGCAATCGCCAGTTCGACTTCGCCAGCGAGATGCCGCCGACGATTGCGCACACCGCCACGAGGCCAGAGACGTTCACATCACCACCGAACCCGCCGGGCTTATCGAAGAGCAGCACAACGTGATGAACGAGCCACGCGAAGTCGCCCGGCCGCACCGGCGGCAGCGGCAGGAACGTGCCTGCCCAGAACTCGGTGAGGTACGCATTCCCGCCGAGCTTTCGCAAGAAGAAGAGGTAGCACGCTGCGAAACTTGCCAGCCACACGCCGACGATGCGGCCGGTGCGCATCAGGGCGGCGCGGTCGCTGCGAACAATCGCATCGGCGAACAGAGTCGAGCCGAGGCCGCCGAGCACGAACGCGGCCGGGTGCGAGAACCAGACCGCGACCGCCCCACCGACGGCGAGGAACGCCGCATCGCGGCGCGTGGCCGTTCCTTCCCACAATCGTCGGCCGAGCGCGAGCATCAGCACCGTGAGCGTGGCATCAAGTTCGTACTGCTTGAACTCGGCCGCGTACCCGACGAGGTACGGCGAGAACGCGAACAACACGACCGCCAGCCGGGCCGCTGCCAGCGAGAGCACGCGATAGGCGAAGCCGACGAACAGCAGGAATCCGGCCAGCGACGCGAGCAGGGGGATGGCCCGCAAGGCGAGTTCCGACGGGCCGAAGATCGTGACCATCGTCCGCGAGGCGAGCAGAAAACCGAGGGGGGCACCCTGATTCAGTTCGAGCGGTTCGAGGAGTTGCGTCGGCGTGCGGTTCACGACGTTCACGGCGAGCATCGACTCGTCGATCCAGAGCGACGGGTTCCGCAGGTACACGCCGACACGGAATCCGAGGCCGACGAACACGCACGCCACCACCAGCACGGCCGGCGACACCCGCACGCGCGGGCGGGTCGGTCGCGGAGCGGGGGCCGTGAC